>JAGBFY010000385.1 GCA_017936245.1 Kiritimatiellia bacterium | reverse complement strand
GGCACAGTTCAACTGCTTCGAGTCCGTCCTGCGCCTGCCCGATGACGGTAAAATCGTCCTGAAGACCGAGAATCATCGACAGTCCGTCTCTGATTACGGCATGGTCGTCGGCTATGAGTATGCGTATGGTCTCGTCAGTCTTCTTCATGCAGGCCCTTTATGGTAACCGATGTTCCGCGATGCGGCATGCTGCTGATGTCTATCGTCCCGTTCAGCCGTGCCACGCGCTCGATGATGCCCTGAATCCCGAAATGGCTGCTGTCCGCGTTCGGTCTGTGCCCGACATCGAACCCGCATCCGTCGTCCTTGACGGTGAATCCTATGCCAGCAGCGGTCTGCCATCCGTGTATGTCGATATGTGTGGCTTTTCCGTGTCGGACGGCATTGACGGCGAGTTCGCGGATCATGCAGAGAATCGCATGTATTATGTTGTCACTGAGATTTCTGGTCCTGACGGGAAAATCGATCGATAGTTCAGTCGCGCCGACAACCGGTGATAGTGTCATGCGTATCGAGTCTGAGAGGAACGGCTGATCGATGGCAAGGTTCCGGAGGTCCCATAGGCAGTTCTTGAGATTGTCCCGGCAGCTCTGCATCATAATCCTGATCTTGCGGAGGTGGGGAAGGTCGCTGCCGTTGTTCTTTTCGGCGGTGAGTTCTGCGGCGTCGAGCTGCAGTGCTATTCCTGTGAGATTCTGCGAAAGGGCATCGTGAAGTTCTACGGCCAGCCGTGTGCGCTCAGCCTTCTTCAGTTCGGCTTCATCGCGTGTGGTACGTTCTTTGAGGAGCTCTCGTCCGCGGCGTTCGACAAGACGGTTGAGGATTCTGATCCAGACGAGGATGAACAGAAGAACAAGAACAAGTATTCCGATGATGACCATCAGCCGTCCCGGCGTCCACCAGGGCGGACGAGAAATCACCGTAATGTCGTCGGGCTTGCGCAATACTACCATATATCCGTGGACGCGAGGTTGCACCCGTCCGCTTCTCCACAGTTCTGCGTCAAGAACTGCAATTCCCGTGACCTTGATTCTGCAGTTGACGGACAGATCGTGAGGGATTTCCTCGATGGGGCTCAAATTGACGGAGATTACGTGTCTTCCATCGGAAAGAAGCAGTGTCTTGCTCGTGTCGTTGGGATCCGGGGCTTTCAGGACTCTGCCTTCGACACTTATCAATTCACCGTTGTAGTATGGACGAAGGGCGTTTTTTCCACGTGAGTCGGTAAACAAGGCCGCAATTTCAACCAGGTCTGGCGTTTCGGCTGAATTTTTTACTGTTTGCGGGGTGTCGTTCATCCTCCATCTGGCATTGGTCAGGGTTATAGTGAACAGATCCGTCTCCGGGTATCCGACCAGTTCGATTCGATCGCCGACACGAGGAGGTTTTGAGTTACCGCGAAGTTCGCCTTTCACGATTTTCGTGTGCGCATCCGCAGTTCGGATCATGGCATATGCGTTGTCCCATATTGCAATCACGGTTCCCGTCGCCCGCCGTCGTCCTAGATGTAGCATCTCTGAAGGACTTATGTTCAGGAGTGAACTGATGGAATCGACGGAAAACCAGTCTGCGGGCGGCGGTTCGATTATGCGGAGCGGTTCGCCCCTGCATGGTTCCAAAAGATAGGGGACAAAAAGCCTGGAGGTGAAATAGGTGGGTCTGCATATGCACAGCAGTTCTATTCTGGCGTCCAGGATGGAGTTTACATCCTTGTTTCGCGGCCATGCCATAACGGCCGAATCGGCTCCGTCCGTCAATGTAATCAGGAAGTACCGAGAATCTATTCCATCCGCAACGGCATCGCTCACAATGCCTTGGGTTCGGACAACCCGGTAATCAAAGCGTCCGGATGTGATTTCTTTAAGTGTCGCCGGAGTCGGCACTGGCGCCTGCCGGAATCCCTCTTTGATGATTTCGGTCGCCCGAAGGCTTGTGTATTTTCCTTTGTCGGGACATAGCGAACCTCGCACGGTAACGATGTCGCCGGCGGCAACCTTGTTTGTTGTCATTCTGTGGATGAATGCATGGCCCGAATCATCCGAGATCGAGAAGCTGCCTTTTGCGATTCCCGTCACCTGCCCTCGAATTTCAAACGGGCGCTCTTGATTCATGCCGACGGAATTTGCGAGTTTAAGCGCATCGCTGATCGGGATAACCGTGGCCAAAAGGCATATGGAGAGACAAGAAATCATATCGGTAATTATATCAGATTTCATTCTTATGTTCTCACGTGAATACGGAAGTCCAGGCATTCGTCCTTTGCTGGTTTCGAGTTGGGATTGGGTAGCAGTCGCGAATACACGAAATACACAGAATGTCGGGGATGGTTGGAAGTCCGATGTCGGAAGTCGGAAGTCGAATGAAATGGTGGCGACCGTTAAACCCGAAACTAATCTAAAGGACAAAATCTTTTATTCGCCGTGGCACATTGCGACAGTGGATAAAAAGTAGTATAATAACGGCGTTTAAGGATGAAATATCAGTATGTGCATGCTTGATGAGATACGTGCGAGATGCGCCTGTCGTGGAGCGATCAGGTCGCCCGAAGTTGCGAAGCAACGAGCCGCAACGCGGTCGCAAGAGGCCGCGCGGGATGAGATTTACGCTATCGCAAGAGCGCACAAAGCCGAAAAGCTTTGGGTGTTCGGTTCGTGTGCACGGAAAGAGGAGCAGTAGGAGCACGATATGACGAATGAGTCTCGCAAAACATTTGAAATTAGGAATGACAGAGAACTGGAGTTCGCTGTTTTTTGTATTGAAAATGTAGCTGCATCTCTCGGTAAACCGTCTAATGATGTATATCGTGCGTTGTCTGGTGATAATGGAATTTTACATCAATATATCATTCCTAGTTACGATGTTCTTCATACGCAGGGCAAAGAATACATAGTAAATGATATTTGCGAAGTGATGGCGGAAAGAGGTGTGTTGGTATGATACTTTATCATGGCGGATCTGTAGAGATTTCATCTCCCGATCATTTGCATTCGCGAAAGGCGGTAGATTTTGGTGTTGGCTTTTATGTGACGCCAGTTTTTGAGCAGGCTGGGAAATGGAGTGAAAAACGCAAACGGCGTACAGGAACCGCAGTTATTTCTAAATATGAATTTGATGAGTGTAGTGCTGAAAATCTGAAGATGATGCGTTTTGATTCATATTCTGAAATGTGGCTTGATTTTATCGTCCGTTGCCGGAATCTTAAGGATGATACGGATTGGGATATCGTTGCGGGTGGTGTTGCGAATGACAAGGTGTTTGATACTATTGAAGCATTCATTGATGGTTTTGCAACAAAAGAACAGACGATTGCGAAGTTGCGGATGGAAGAGCCTAATATGCAGTTTTGTTTTCGCACTGAGGCGGCGTTGAATGCCTTGCGTTTTATCGGGAGTGAGTCGATATGACGGCGAATAAGAATCTCCTACGAATGAAGTTTGCACGTGTCATAGAGATGTATGCAGAGCGGAATGGTTGTTCTCTAAGCGAGGCTCTTGATTTTTTTTATCGGTCCAATGTCTATGAGGAAATGAGAGACGGGGTTTCGGATATGCATTGTATGAGCGATGAGTACCTTGTAGATGAACTTTTAGAAGAACGTAAAAGCATGATATAATAGCGCTAATTTCAGCCGATGGAGGTCAAGGGAAGTCGGCTATATCGCTTGGGGCGATGAATGATCTTTGATAGAGGCAGGGGAAAACTTGCAGAAAACCTGCCAAATGGCCTGAAGGTTAGTGGGGGAGTGAAGGAGTTGGGAGTGTGCTCCGCGCCTGAATTTGAATAGTGGGACGAGTGAGACATGTGGGACAGGTGCGACTGATGATTGCTTGAATTTAGCAGGAGGGGCAGATGAGGATCCGGGCAATGATAAAT
>JAGBFY010000384.1 GCA_017936245.1 Kiritimatiellia bacterium | reverse complement strand
GCCTGCCGACTTGGCAGGTATCATACCTCTCACCGGACAGATGACAAAGCACTTCAATGTCCGCAAGATAGGGTTCAAAGACACCGATCCGCAGTTCATGCCGAAAGTGGATGAATGGGCTCCGTTATATCATGTGTCCACGAACCCATTGCCGCCGTGCTGTTTCCTGACTGGCGGAAGAGATATCGAGTGGAAGGCCAGAGTCGAGGAGAATGCGCTCCTTGCCGCATCTCTCAGGGCTTGTGGTCACAAGAATGTCGAGTTCCATGAGACTGAGGGAAATCATGGCGGCGGCACATATCCGAGCCGCTATCTTCTGCGCGATTTTGTCATGAAAAACTGCAATGCCGGTGGTATCCCTGGATTTGTTGACGGTGAATGCATCGTGGTGACAGGTGGGAAGGCGCTGGCGTCATCCGTTGTGCCCTGTCTGCAGCTTTTCTGCAGTACGCGCTATCCGGGTTCGAATGTGAAAGTGCTTGCCGCCATGCCGGAGGATTTCGGTCGGGGAGAGGGGCGTTGGGGGTTCAAGCCTGATCGTGTCCTGGTGTTTTCAGACGGGGCAGATATTCCGTCCGATCCCAAAGTGTGGGTTGCGTTAGGTGCGAAGCAGTTGCTTCGTCTGACGTCGTCACCGAAGGGTATGGATGATGTCATGTTCAGTTCTGAACAATATGTGAAGGGCTCAAAGGGTGCGTCGTCCAAAGTGAAAGGCCTTTTGACTGCCATGCAGCTGGTGGATGCCATGCACATAAATCCTATTGTTGCGCGTGTCGCGGTTGACGCGAAAAGAGGGATAGCCTTTGCCGCAAGCTCTCCGGCGCATAAGGACGCCAAAGGCAGGAAACTTCCGGATTGTCTTAATGTGAAGGTGTCTCGTATTGAAGTGCGGAAAGACGGCATTGCGTTTACATATGCACCGAAAGCATTGCCGTTCCCCGTGACATCCGGCTATGCGGCGTCGGAGAGGTTGCATCCCCTTACGGAACGTTTTAATCAGGAGATATTCATGGTGGAGAAGCTTTGTCCCGGCACATACGAGCTTGTGTTTGACGGGGTGAAAGTCGGCGAATTCACAGCTAAAGAATTCGAAACGGGGGTCAATGTCGCGCTTCTCGATACACCAAATCAACGCAAGTCAGCTGCTCTCGTGAAACTTGCTGAGTCGCTGTGTGAAAAATATGCCGCATGGAGAAAGGAACGCAAACCTTCAATCAAGGCAGAGCTGGAAGATGCGTATGAAATGCTGAATACTGTTCGCCCGTCCATATCCCGCGTTACGCTGAAGTCGATAGATAAATTATCATCATTCCAACTGCCCGAATAAATCTTGTGTTGCGTTAAATAATTGTGTCTCTAAAAGGAGATTGATTAACGGTTTGTAGGTTTATATTTGCTGATTATGGAATTTGCATCTGTTTTCCGGTGGAATCCATTCCGTTGGCGGAGGGGTTTTGTGTAGCCGCATTGTCATTCGATAGTCATTTGGCTGAGAATTGGTTCAAACCATATTCTCAGCCTTCCTCAGCCCGCCGCGGCGAGTTTGCAGGGTTCGGCAATTGCTTCGTGAGGATTCTCAAGGGTGGGATTGAAGTGGGTGGAGCGGACGCATGAATGCGCCCGCACAGGACAACAGGGACGGCGGCGTTTGTGGTGGAGCTTTTGTGGCAGAGAAATGTGCTTTGAGAGAAGGGTGATATTTCAAATCTTGCGGCGGCGCCCGTCGGATTGGAGTTGCAGATGAACGGGCAGGGCGGATATGGCGAGGTGAAATTCTGGTGGAAGGGCGATGTTGATGGCAGGGAGCAGGAACTTGTCGTGCGCGGCTACGTGAACGCGGCAACGGGCGGGCCGCCCGTTGTACTGGTGCGGCGAAACGTGGGCAACGGGGACGCAGTCCCTCCCAAGCCTCGTCCTTTGACCCATTTCCGTCGATGGATGCTTTTGCCAGGCGGAATGCGCTAACGGGACGAAGGTCTGGCTGTGTCACCATGTTGACGGCACTCTGTCGGCGGTGTTGAAGAGATGCGGAAAGAGAAGAATCCTTTCCGCTTTTGCTCTCCACAAAAATTCCGCTTTTGAACGGAGCGTGATTGTGAATCGCTGAATGGTGGCGTTGACGGTCCCGTCTGTGCTATAATAGGCGCAAAAAAGACAAAGCATGTTGTGCAAAACAACCTGTTGCCATTCAACTTGCAGTAGAAGACATCCATGAAGAAATTTGGTTTCAAAACGGCATTCGCCCTTTCTGTGGGGATATTGAGCATCGCAGCGCACTCCGCAGAGATGGAATTGGCCTCGCCGGAGTCGCAGGGTATATCGTCCGACGCGATCCTGAAATGGATAGAAGCGTGTGAAATTGCCGCGACAAATGGGCAGCTGAAAGGTTTCATGCATGGGTTTGTCATCGTTCGCCACGGGAAAACCATCGCCGAAGGGACCTGGGCCCCATACGATACCCTGACGCGTCCTCACATGCTCTACTCCCATTCCAAGAGCTTCACGTCGACCGCAGTCGGATTCCTTGTCGATGACGGAATGCTCGATCTGGATGAACGCATCATCTCCATCTTTCCAGACCGGACCCCATCCAATCCGTCAGAGAACCTAAGGCAGATGCGAGTAAGGGACCTTCTCACTATGAATGTTGGTGCAAGGTTCACCGATGCCGAACGCAAGGACATCAACGGCGACTGGGTAAGGGCTTTCCTTCACAACGAAGTGGAGTCGCCGCCGGGGACAGTGTTTAAATACGATTCGTGCGCCACGCACATGCTTGCGGCGATTGTCGAAAAAAGAACGGGCAAGCCCCTTATGGAATTTCTGCGTGAACGTTTGTTCAAGCCTCTCGGCATGACCTCCCCCTGGTCTACCACATCCCCTACAGGTGTCGCCTGCGGTGGATGGGGGATGAACATGACAACTCGAGATCTGGCGCGGTTTGGTCAATTCATGCTGCAGGAAGGGCGCTGGGGCGACAGGCAGCTGCTGTCCCGCGAATGGGTTCGCATGGCGAGTGCGCGTCAGACCTGGTCAGGTTCGATTGTCGTGCAGTCCAAGACCATAGGTAGCGGTAGCGACTGGAATCAGGGATATGGATTCCAGTTCTGGAGAAACCGCAATGATTCCTATCGTGCCGATGGAGCGGCAGGGCAGATTACAATCGTATTCCCCGTTTATGACGCGGTTGTCTCCATAAACGCAGGCCTCGGCAATATGCAGAATGAACTCAATCTCGTATGGGAGCATCTGCTTCCCGCTTTTGAATCCAGTCCACTCCCTGCGGCGGAGGCATCGGTCAAGGCATTGCGCCGCAAATGTGATTCTCTCGCGCTTCCACTTGAGGATTCACGGAAAGAGGCTTTTCTCGATATGAATTACGCAAAGGTGGAGAATGCCGCGGATGGATGGAAACTTGTCAAAGGAGAACGTATGCTATCCGTAGGGAACGGAGAATGGGCAATCACCCGGTGGAAATTTTCAGACTCAAATGTTGAACCACTTTTCTCATTTACAGGAACCCATGACATAGCGGCGAGCGGGCGCATCACTCCCGATGGGAAACTCGAGGTCGTCTGGCATTTCCTGGGCGGCATCAAGCACGGCACGTTTGCGGTTGAAATGATCGGCGAATAATGATATCACTTGAACGAAGTGCCAGATTGTGGTATATTTGCTAAAGTTTTCTCTTTCAAGAAAGGTCAGAAAGGTAGATAGAGATGGCGAACGATGCAGCGGCCCAGAAGGCCCAGAACTTTACTAACCGTGGACGTCAGGCGATGGAAGGCAGGAAATTCGATCTTGCCGCCGAGATGTTCTTGCAGGCATTGACCTTTGTCCCTGATGCGCTTGAGACGCGGCGTCTTCTGCGCACGGCGCAGATCATGAAGTTCAAGATGAACCCGCCCGGCGCACTTGCGCTCAAGATGCAGGGAATGGGCAACTACTTTGCCCGCCAGAAGATTCTTGGCCTCGCCAAGAAGGGGCAGGGCGTCGAGGCGATGGCTGAGGCCGAAAAACTTCTCATGCAGAATCCGCTAGATCCGGACAACATCGAGTGCGCGGTGAAGGCTGCCGAGGCTGCGGGCAAGCCCGAGGCCGCGGCAATCTCCGTCGAGGCTGCGTACGAGAGCGGCAACAACGATCCCGCCCTCCTTG
>JAGBFY010000383.1 GCA_017936245.1 Kiritimatiellia bacterium | reverse complement strand
GGTACGTGAGTTCCTTCTTGAGCCCAAACCCGTCAAATGATGAGGGGTAGATAATGCAACTGTTTTCCATTCTTGCCGCCATGCCGCTGATTGCGTCCGTCCCTGTGGCGCGAATAGTTCCGACGGATCCGCTCCTGTACGAGGTGGACGCCTCGACAGGGCGCATGACGTTTATGGTGACGGGAATGGAGACCAACGGCTGTGACATTGTGGCGGAGGTGGACGGATCTCCTCTCGGCCCTATGTCCGAAGGTGCGCATGAGCTGACGGTCAAGCTGGTGTCTCGCACCGACGGGTCCGTTAAACTGTCGAACAGATATCCGATCGTCGCCAAGCGTATCCGGAAAAACAAAGCGTTCGGGCGTCGACTGAACAATTTCGTCACTGAAGTTCTCCGTGAACCACTCTCAAATGGAGAGCGCATTTTTGAGAATCCCCGTGACGGATGGGTGTTCATCGGCTTTGACCGTCCTTATCCAAAGACGCGGGCATTTTTGGACGGGAATGCCGATCCTGTGGTGACATGGCGGGCCGACGAACCGTCGGAAACAATGCGCTGGCTTCCCGAAGGAACGCACAGGATACGGATTGAAGGAGCGGATGAAGGCGGCACCCTTTCGGTGCGTCTCGTCAAGCCGCTGAAGATAACCGCGCGCACATTCGCCAATGAGAAGACGGATATCCGTATTGGACGGCAGGGATACGGATGGGATTTCTTTAGACGTCATCTACTCCATTCGTTCAATTCGCTCACGATGGGCGGGAATTGGAGGTTGAAGTCGGCGGAGGGACGCATGGCATGGGGCAATGCCGAACTGCTCAAGCGCGGGAAACGGCTGATGGCGGCGACCGATATACGTCCAGGTGATGCGGCACTTCGCGCCGATCAGGAGGGGATGCGCGGAAAATTCGCCAAGTACGCGGCCTATCTTGATGGACTTGCGCTTGAGATGGACGAGAACAAGGTAAACGCAGGTCATTCTGAGATGGACGCGTTCGCGGAAGCTGTGTGGGAGTTGGCGGTTTCCGGCGATCCTCGTCCGGTGTATGTCGATTACTGCGATTTGCCGTCAGTAACGCTGACGAATGTCGATGCCCAGGTGTCGGCGATTTCAGCGACGCTCAACACGGGCCGCGGACACGGTATGCTTGTGCCGGAAATGTATCTTGGTACTCGCCGCACTCTCGCGGATATGCTCAGGCAGGAGGAGATGGCGGTAGAATACATCCGCTCTCTCCGTTCCGTAATGCCGTCCGCACCCTCGCACACCATCCATCTGCTGGGCGGCTGGCTGACGCTTGGGGAGTGGACGAGCGATTCGTCGTCTGAGGCTGACATAAAGGTGCTTTATGACCGTTATGTGCGTCGCTTGGCGACAGATCCGGAGTTTGCGGATGTCGGTGGGCTTGGAATGTCCACCCTTGCGTGCGACGAAGAGATCGCCCGGTGGGTGGGTATTCTGGCACATCACTACTGCATTGAAGGCCGTACGGATTCGCTTGCGGAACGCTATGGATGGAAGTATTGCACAGGGATTGTGAAGAATGGCGATTTCATCGAGGCGTTGAAACACTGGACTGCGGAGTCCGCGGAGCCAGACGGAATTTTGCATATGCGCAGACATGGTTACGGCGGTAAGAGAGGACAGTGCCGTATGGCTCGTACCACGATGGAGTCCGGTGAAAACTTTGCATTGTTCAGACGCTCGGCAAAAGCCCCCAATAGACTTTCTCAAAAGATTGAGGGACTTGTCCCGGGCGGTCTCTACAAACTGGTGTATGCAACGGCCGACTATGATGATGTGCTCAAGCCGGGCGGAAAACGTCCTTCCCCAAACAATCTTATCGTATCAGTTTCAAATGCGGTGATGCTGTCGGATCTATCGTGGATAACAGAAGTGCCGGATGCAAAAGCGGCAGCACGTGCCGCAAAAAAGGGGGCGGCGCCCCATTGCGTCACAGTGACGCACCGCTGCGTATTCCGGGCCTCATCCGCCACGG
>JAGBFY010000382.1 GCA_017936245.1 Kiritimatiellia bacterium | reverse complement strand
TTTGTTTTCGCGGCTCAGATGATCAACTTTGCAGTCCCCGGGACTGGCTCTTCCGGACATCTCTGTGGCGGCATGCTTCTTGCTGCGGTGCTGGGTCCGTCGTTGGGATTTCTCACTCTTGCTGTAGTACTTCTTGTGCAGTGTCTGCTTTTTGCGGACGGTGGCATTCTGGCGTTGGGAGCGAACATCTGGAACATGGCGTTCTATGGATGTCTGCTTGGAGGCGGTGTGATATGGCCGCTTTTCGCAGGACGCAACCAGACGCACGGAAAAGTGTTTGCCGCAAGCGTCATCGGTAACATAATCGCGCTTCAGCTCGGTGCGTTTTCTGTGACTCTTCAGACGCTTGCTTCTGGAGTGACGGAACTTCCCTTCGGTGCATTTGTTGTTGCGATGCAGCCAATTCATCTCGCAATAGGCACGGTCGAGGGGTTGATTACCGGATCCGTACTTTGCTTCATTCTAGAGGCGAGGCCTGAATTGCTTGCGATTGAATCACGCCCGGCATCTGCGAAACTCTCGCGTTGCGCAGTCCTTTCGGTTTTGGCGGGGGCAGCGTTTGTAGTTGGCGGATTGCTTTCTCTTGTCGCATCGTCCTCTCCTGACGGACTCGAATGGTCCATGGAGCGTGTCGCCGGCACGGCTGAGATTGAGCGCACTGGCGCACTCCATTCCGCTGCGGCGGATGCGCAGGAGAAGGTCGCCGTCCTGCCGGACTACGCATTGCCCGGCTCCGAGGCCGTCGGCGGAAACATTCTTTCCGGCCTTCTTGGTACGGGAGTTGTGCTTCTTCTTTGCGCCGGTGGTGCATATGCCGTTAGAACAAGAAAAAGGCGGCTTGAGGCATAGACCTCAAAGCTCCCGGTGATATCCGGCATGGTAGGCAAATCCGCTGTTGAAGCGTTCCATGAGCTAGAGCGCACCCGCCAGGAAAGAGGGTCTGTCCCTCCAGTCGCACGTCTGGGTGTGGTGGTTGCTTTCCTATTGACATTGGTGTCATTTGGGAAGTACGATCTTGCGTCTTTGTCTGCGCTTGCGCTTTATCCGGTGTCGCTCGTGTGCTTTGAACAGATGCCGCTTTTCTCCGCATTTCGCCGTTATTGGTTTCTTCTGCTCCCGGTGCTTCTTCTTGGGGCTGCAAATCCATTCTTCGACCGGACTCCTGCCGCATCAATAGGCGGCATTGCGGTGTCGGGAGGGTGGCTGTCGTTCGCAGTGCTTGCGCTGAAAGGGACATTGTCGCTTGCCGTAGGCTGGTCGCTTCTTCGGAAGATGGGAGTGGAAGGGTTGGCTGAGGCGTTTGCCGAGCTTCGTCTGCCTCCGTCCTTTGGGCTTTCCGTTATGCTCATGCATAGGTATGTGGTGCTTATGATCAAGGAGATGAACCGCATGCGTGATGCATACGCCCTACGCTCAGGAACGTTGGGCAGGGCGATTCGTCCATCGTCATGGGGACCATTTGTCGGACTGCTTTTGATGCGCTCTATGGATCGTGCGACGTGCGTGCAGACTGCGCTGGAGCTGCGCGGCGGGGGAAACGGACTGTTGCGTCTTTCCGCTTCCGAAACCCGAAACGGAAGGTCAATTGCCGTAGGTGTGGCGTATTTCATCGGCTGGGCGACGTTTTTTGTCACCGCCCGCTTCCTCGAGCCTATGCGCCATCTCGGCGACCTGATTCAGGTTCTTTGATCCGTTATTTATCCCCCGAATTCATAGAGGTTTTGCAAGTGCCTCTAGAATTTTCCATGGAATGAAACTAGAATCCGTCAAAACAAAAAATGCGCTCAACCCTTGTTTCATATGGGCGAAACGCATCTCTATGATGGTGGAGATAAGGGGAGTCGAACCCCTGACCTTCTCAATGCCATCTTGCACCAATGCAAGGACGGCCAAGGACGACCAGAGACAAACCCGCATTTTTGCGGCCTGTCGTGCATTGTCCGAATCCTTCCACCTCATACCATTTCGGCTTGTGTATTAGTTTTGTCTTAACCCCCAGCCGCACCCACGGCAAGGGAAAAGGAATCAGTTGAACGCCGTCAACGCAGCAGGAGGAATGTTGGAGAGATCGAAGGTGACCGTCGCGGGCGACTCCCCATAGGGCGTGAGCCTGACGACCAGCAGCCGCGAATCCTTCACCATCCCCCAAAAGTCCGCGAACGGGAACGGCGAGAATACCGCCTTACCGGACGTCGAAATCTCCCAGTTTTCTGTGACCGCATCGTCCTTATCAAAACGGATCGTTACCGGGATAGATCGCGATCTAATATACGATGGCCACGAAATTAAAACTTCACGCTGCCCTTCCTTATGTCGGATCATCAATGTCGCGGGGCTTTTATTGAATCGCCCGACCTTCTCGGCAGAAACGCACATTAAGATATGTGTAGTCGAGTCGTCAATGGGGGATTGTTTTGACATATAATGCCAAGCCGAGGCAGACGAGGGCGGCGTGGTGGTTTTTTCGGCCTGGCCCTCATCAGTTGTTTGAGTCTGTACGCTCTCATCATCCGGTTGTACTTGCAAATCTCGCGTCGCGGAGCCAAGCCCAGAAAGGAAGACAAAAAACAACACGACAAGCACCCAGCGCAAGGCAATGCCACCAAACGCGTACTTAAGCCCCGTCCCCTTGCCGATAATAGCACCCAACAACACACCCAAAAGCGACAAGAAAAAGCCCAGTGCCATGCATATGTAAGGATTTGCGCATTCTGTTTTGTCGGTTCGCATAATTATCTCCTTTTCCCGCTTATTATACCAAAAACAACCATCCGCAACCGATGGTGGAAAAAAGTTGCAAAAAGTTCCTTTTGGGTCTTGACGGGTGGTTCACACCTATGATATAATCCGCGCCGTTAATCCCCAATAGGGCAAAACGAAAGGACAAAACAATGGCTAACCAAGAAAGCGGGAAAATTAAGCAGATGAAACTGCGGCTTCCTATGTCGCTTTTTCGACAGCTTGAAATTGACGCCAAGAACCACGGCGAGGAACCTTCCACCCGTGCGCGGCATATCCTCATTGACCAACTCATGCACATCGACGTGAGTTCCCCGGAAGAACAGGCAATCATTAAGCAGATGGTTGAAGATAACTGGGCGAAAATCAACAAGGCAAAAAACAAATAAGGAGAAGCCAACCATGTATGAATTTGAAATCAGCACCCCGGCACACCTTGAGAAAGAGTTGACAGAGACCGCCGAGAAAATCGGCGTTTCTGTCGACGCGTTGGTCGCCTATTTTTTTGCGGCCGAGGTGGTACACACCTAAACACCAAACCCCGCCTCCCCTTTTTTTTGGCGGCGGGGTGGTTCACACCTCACACGAAAGGACAACGAAGATGAGCGATTACAAGCAGTACATGAAGGAGATGGTGGAGTTCTTCCACAAGCACGGCGATTTCACGGTGACGACTTCCGACATGAAGCATGACAAGTACATGAAGACCTACACCTTCGCGGACGGCGCGACATGGTACGAGGTATGCGGTTCGGTGCTTGAGAAGGTGGAAGTCGAAGTGCGCGG
>JAGBFY010000381.1 GCA_017936245.1 Kiritimatiellia bacterium | reverse complement strand
GTTCTCGCCGGAATTCTCGATTCTGCATATTTACGGTACTTGTTTCATAATTCGGTAGTAATATATATATATATATTCAGTAAAGGCTAGGTTATGGAAAGAAAGTCTTGCATTATAGGATGTACTGTCGCAATTGCCGTGTCAATGTCGCAGCTCTTCGCGGACGGCGATGCGGCGTGGCGCTACCGCTGGCCGGGGGTGATACCCGAGGTCGCAGAGCGGACGCTTGAGCCGACCAAGCGCGTTATGCTTGACGAAAACGTGCGCGTTGAGGTGTTGTGCGCGGAGGATTCGCGGGGGGCTGCGGAATGGGTTGCCGGGAAGATGGCGGCATGGTTCGGACGCAAGCCGTCCGCGGTCGCGATGAAAGGCGGCGACCTTCCCGAAGGGGAGGAGGCATATGTTCTTGGCGCGAAGGACGGTCGGCTTTTTGTGCGCGCCAGAACGATGCAGGGCGTTCGCTGGGCGGCGATGACGCTTCGCCAGCTCGCCCAGCCCGTGCGCGGAACGCTGACGACACAGGCGTATGAAGTGCCGGAATTCACCGTCGTGGATCGTCCTGAAACGGCTTTTCGCGCACTTCATCTCTGCGCATTTCCTGAAGTTACCCCGGCGCGTCTTGAACACGGCATCCGCATGGCGGCGTATTACAAATTCAATCACGTCATTCTCGAGTCCTGGGGCGTGTACAGGAGCGAAAAACATCCGTGGTACGGTTGGAAGAACGGCTGGCTGACGCTGTCCGAGTGCCACCGTCTCGCGGCGACGGCGAAAGATCTCGGCGTTACGATCATTCCGTTTTTCAACATCTTCGGTCATGCCCGTGCGGCGCGCGGCAAGGCCGGCAAGCATGCCGCGCTCGATCTTTCGCCTAAGTACCAGCCGCTTTTCGAGCCGCGCGCCGGATTCAACTGGTGTCTTGCGAATCCCGAAGCGGTAAGGGTGATCCGTGAAATGGTCACGGAACTGCACGAGGCGTTCGGGAGCCCGAAGTATTTCCATCTCGGTTGCGACGAGGCGGACCCGCCAACTTGCGCGGCATGCTGCGCCGCCGATTACGGCAAACTCCTCGCGTCGCTCGTGGAGTCGCTTTCTTCCCATGTGCGCAAGCTCGGCGCGCGTCCGATGATCTGGCACGACAAGCTCATTCTCGACAAGGATCCTCGCTGGAAGGGGTTTGAGGCGAACGGCTCTCCGTCGACCGTCACGCTGCTGGACAAACTGCCCAAAGATATCATCATCTGCGACTGGTGCTACTATCCGCCGCCGAAGGACGGACGCTACCCGACGCTTGACTATTTCAGATCCAAGGGCTTTGAGACGATGACGTGTCCGTGGGACAATATCGACGGGATCCATTCCCAGTGCGCTTACGCCCGGAATGCAGGGATGGGCGTAATCTGTACAACCTGGAACCGTTTTACCGACTACAGCGTTTGGAGCACGTTCTCGCACGGCGCTTCATGCGCTTGGAGCGCGAAGGCGGCGGCGGACGTGAAAACTCTCGCCAAGGAGTACAGTTCCGCCCTCCGCGATGTGTATGATACCCACTGGCGGCAGGTCGGCTGGGATACGCCGGGAGTCGACCGGTATTCGGAAACGGGGTTTTTCACCGATCAGATCGGCACTTCGATCGGAACGCGCTGATTGTTTGATTCAAAGAAAGGAACGGATATGAAAAATTCGATCATGTTTTTGTTCGCCGCATGCGCTATCGCAGGCACGGCTCAGGCCTTGACGGTCTCGGACGTCTCCGCCCACGCCAGATACCCCTGGCAGAACGTCATTGACGTGGATTTTACCGTCTCGGACTCAAAGGCGAGCGATCTTTTCAAGGTCGGATTAAGCGCAACCTGCGACAAGGGAACAAAAAAGCTTTTCGCCCGCACATTCCTCAGCGAACCGCTCTGCGGATACGGCACGAGCCGCGTAACGTGGGATATCGGGGCAGACTATCCCGGACTTAAGGTCGATGACCTTCAGGTGGCGGTGACTGTTGCACCTGTCAATCCAGCCGAGGTTGATGCGCTCGATGTGTACATGGTGATAGATCTTTCGAGTGGCCCTGACTCTCCGCGCTATCCTGTCCATTATACTTTCACACCTCCGGTGCTGGTGCCGACCAACGATCTTGTCGCCTGCGCCGCCGACCCCAACCGCACCACGAAGCTTTGGCTCAAGCGGGTGAAAGAAAACGTTTTTCCGTTTGGAGGAACGGACACAAACAATGGCGAAGGAGAATTCAAGGTGAAACTGTCTCCTTATTACATAGGGGTTTTCGAACTTACGCAGATGCAATATGCCCTAGTGACAGGTAAGTGGCCTAGTCATATGACAAATGATCTTTATAAAGCCGCAAGACCGGTTGAGATGGTGAACTATACAGATATCATCGGTCATAATAGATGGCCGGAAAATCGTGCCGTCACTGAAGGTACTTACATTGAAAAGATGCGTTCTAGAACCGGCCTTTCTACGTTCAGTCTGCCTACGGAAGCGCAATGGGAATGTGCCTGCCGAGCTGGACATGCGAAATCCCTCATAGTCAACAAAAATACGGGAAGATGGAATTTCCCCGAAGCATCCACACGCAACGAAGCGCCTGATGAGGGTGGAACTGCAATAGTTGGATCTTATCTTCCAAACACATGGGGGTTGTATGACACTTTGGGTAATGTTTGGGAAATGTGCCTTGACGCTTATACAGATGACACATCCCTTAAAAGTCTATATTCCGGACAAAATCCTGTGGAGGATCCTATCGGTCCTGGGGTGAATGCAACGGAGCGATATCATGCGACCCGTGGGGGTGGATGGAATAACAGCCAATCGGGATATTGCATGGCACACCGAAGAGACAGAGGTTGCAATGCAATAACCGGTACGCAGAACAGAACCGTTGGATTGCGTGTTGCGGTGTCGCCGGAATGGAAATGATCTCAGAAAAGGATAATCGAGATGAACGTAAAAACACTTCTTTTGATTTCGGCGGGCGTGATTGCCGCTTCTGCTTCCGCCTTGACGGTAAGCGATGTGTCGGCCTGTCAACGCTATCCGTGGAACAATTTTATTGACATTGATTTCACGCTTGGAGACGCTCCGGCGGATGCTCAGTTCAAGATTGATGTTAAGGCTTCCTATTTGGGTGATACGCGGATTTTGGATGCCCGTACGTTTGTTACAGACCCGGTCGTCAGGCCGGGAACGCGCCGCATTACCTGGGATATCGGGAAGGATTTTCCGGGTTTCAAGGCGGATGATCTGCGCGTTGCCGTGACCGCGACTCCGTTCACCAACGGACTCGATGGCGTATACATGGTGATCGACCTTTCCGGCGGCAAGGATGCGGTAAAATATCCGGTTCACTATACAACTACGCCGCCGAAACATTCCGTCAATGCCGAAGATCCATGCAAGACGACCGAGATGTGGCTTAAGCGGATTAAGTGCGGTTCGTACATGTTTGGTAGGGGAGATGCTGTCGATTCTACAGGTCACTTCAAGATAAATCTGACAAAGGATTTTTACATGGGGATTTTTGAGTGTACTCAACAACAATGGGCACAGGTTACGGGTGAATGGCCTAGTATTTTTTCGAATAGACTTTACAGGGCTACCCGTCCGTGTGAAAACATTGTGCTGCCATCGGTTTTTGGTCATTATATGTGGCCGAAGAATCAGGAGCCTAGCGCCGACAGTATAGTCAAGAAGATACGGGATCGTACAGGACTTTCAACATTCAACCTTTCCACCGAGGCTCAATGGGAATGGGCAAATCGTTGTGGTCATGGGCGTGGAAGGAATCCGTGCTATCAGCTTTCAGAGATTCGCTACGGGATTTCATTTGAAGCATCCAATTCGATGTGTTCGCCTGAAGAAGGAGGGACTGCTTGTGTTGGAACTTATAAGCCCAACTCTTGGGGCCTCTATGAAATGTTTGGAAATGTTGCGGAAATCTGCCTAGATGCAGGAGTGTCTTCCGATAAGTTGCTTTTGTACTACGGAACCACCTTCTGCGGACTTACAGAAGGGGAGTGCTCCGCACAAACCGTTGAGGTAAATGATCCAATTGGTGGACCTATTGAAGGTGAATACAAGTCGAATGCAGAGTACTACCACGTGGGTAGAGGTTCGGACTGGACAAAAAGTGCAGGCTATCTCTATCACTTTAGCAGATGGACAAACGTATCTGGTAACTTCAAGGATCAATGTCGAGGCGTCCGCTTTGTTGTTGCCTGCGATTGAGTCTGACAATGGAATCTATTTAGGGAAAGAGCATTTTGGAATCATGAAGAGAATGAATGTTTTTGCGGCTGCGGTATTCTGCGCCGCGGCATCGTGTTTCGCGTCCGGACCGGTGACGAGCGGTTTTGTGCCGGTGTGCAAGCCGGGAGAGGTTTTCGCCCCCGTTCCCGAGGCGAACGGAAGTGCAATCGATGCGGCGAGAGTCATTGACACCCCCGTCGTATTCCCTGCCGCATACACGGAGGATTTTACACTCGACGGCGACGTTACCAAGGCTGTTTGGAAAAAGGCCAAGCCGTGCGGCGAGTTCCTAGCGATGAAAGGTAGGGGAAAGTTCGGGCAAAAGACTGAACTTAAACTTCTCTATTCTTCGACGGCTCTCTACATCGGCGCGGTATTCCATCAGCCGATGGACAAGATAAAAGCGCAGTACGATCAGGATGACCAGCCGATCTTCAACGACGACAACATGGAGATAATCATGCTCCTGCCGAGCGAAGAGGGTGAGGACCTGATTCAGATGGCGTTCAACGCGCTCGGCTCCTGCTACGATTCGAGCAAGGGGCGCTCGTCCTGGAATGTAAGAGGGCGCAAAACCGCTGCCCGCCGCCTTTCGGACCGCTGGATGATCGAGATCAAGCTTCCGTACCGGGGTCTTGGCATCGACCGTCCCGTGCCGGGCGATTTCATCGGGGCGAGGTTCTGCCGTTTTGTCAGCAATCCCTGGACCCGAGCCAGCATTCCGCAGCTTGAGACCATCGGCAACAACCAGCGCCGCAAGTTCGGCAAGGTGCTCTTCGAGGAGCCTGACGGCAAGGCCGCGGCCGAGGCGCGCGCATTCCGCGACCGGATCGCCAAGGAGCGTTTTGCGGCGAGATTGGCGGAGGCGAAACGGCGCATTGCATCTCAGGAAGCCGCTTCGATGCATTTTGTCGATCCTAAGCACGATGTGTTCATTAAGCCGGTTCAGGCGATCGCCCAGATGAAGGCGGGACTGGAAAAGTTCGGGAAAAAGCAGATGTCGTCAAAGGATTTTCTCGCTCTTGACGCGGGTTTCCGCCGGTTCGCCGCCAACAATGCGTATGCCGTGTGGACGACTTCGCCCTGGGAGAAGGGCAGTCCCGACCGTCTGCCCCCGAAGGACGCGCTGGGCGTTCCGTACCTCAAGTTCGAACAGGCGGGCAACGAGCGCGAGGCGGTGTGCCTTGAGTTCACCGGGCTTCTGTGCGGTCCGCGGCTTGATCTGAGGCTCGTGCCGCAGCACGTCATCGTCGGCAAGGGCAAGGCGGCGAAGTTCGTCTCGTGCGATGCGTTCGAGATTTATGAAGAGCCGTTCGTCCGTTTCGAGAATGAACTTATGACGGCGCCGCTCATCCAGAAGGACGGCAACATAATCACGGTCTCGCCGGGGCGCATAACCCGCGTGTGGGTGGTGTTCAACTCCCGCAACGTCGAGCCGGGAGAGTACAAGACGCGCATACTCCTTAAATCCGCCTGGGATATGGATGTGGCGGAGAAGTCGATCGAGACGGAAATGAAGGTGTGGAATTTCACTTTGCCCGAAACCAGAGATTGGCCGTTCCAGACGTTCTTCTGGGGACCGAACACGTTCGACAACGACGAGACGCAGGTTCTGAAGCTTCTGCACAGCCGCCATGTCACGCACGGCTGGACGAAGAGCCAGCTCTACACGTTCGGGCTCCGTCAGGACCGCTACGTGAAGAAACGCGCGGGGAAGAACGACCCCGTCTATTTCGACCGGCATCTCACGGAAACCGAGAACGAGGAGTTCTTCCGCACGGCGAAGGATCTGGGCATGCGTTTCGTGTTCGGCTGGGGAACGCCCGACCGTACGCCGGAATGGTTCCGTCTGATGACTGGACGTCTGAACCGGATGGGATTCAAGCCGGGCGACTACATCTTCAAGACGCTCATCCGCGACGAGTTCATGAAGAAGGACATCCCGGCGAACGCCGCCAGACGCGCCGCCGTGACGAAGGAATTCGGCACGAACCTCTGGTTCCAGGCGGTATATCTCTCCACTCCGCCTCCATCAGGTGCGACGATGGACGACATAGAAGCGGCGAAGCTGCCGGAGTTCTACAAGATGTGGACGGTCATCGACGGCGTGTTCCGCGACGAGAAGCGCGGAGAAGAGGTTACGCGCCGTCTGCGCACCAAGGGCTGCAAGGTATGGAGCTACATGTGCGCGAGATACATGCAGACGAAAGATGTCCTGAACTACTACCGCTTCTATCTGTGGCGCTGCTACATGCGTGGCCTTGACGGAGCCGCGATGTGGACGTTCGGAAGCCGCAACGGCGATGACGGATTCGATTCCCGCGACGGCTACGATGACGGAATTCTCTGGTGCGGCCAAAACAAGCAGATGGTTCCCACGAAGCGTTTCGAGGCGTGGCGTGAAGGGCTTGAGGATATCGCCTACATGGATCTCCTGGCAAAGGCGATGGCGCGCGCAAAGGCGAAGGGTCGAGACGTATCCAAGGCACAGTCGCTTCTCGATGCGCGCGCGGACGTGGTCCGTGCCCATGACCAAGAGGTTCTCGACGACTGGAGGCTTTCCGCCGGTAGACTGATTGATTCGCTTTGAATGCGACGATTATGATATAACGTCTACATCTTTGTTTTTGGTGATTGCCTGATAGCGTGGAAGGAAGCGAAGCCTGGAAGCTTTGGTGTGGTATTGGCAGAGCTGATATGAGAGTCAGATTCAGCAACGGTTCTTATCCGTCTTACGCTTTCAGTAAGACTGAACGAGCAGGCTGTTCGTTCTCCTAAGTGCCTCTATAAGTATGGCAAAGGTGAAGTGGTTTAGGTGTAAAATCAGTCGACTGCCTATGCAAAAAGGTTCTGCTGGGAATGTAATGAATGGTCAGCTAGGAGTGTAAGCACTGAATTTGACGTCAAGTTTGCGAAACTTGGGCGCAAGTTTACGAAACTTGACGTCAAATTTATGGATAATGCGCCCATTTTACGGTCTTACACCGTATAGGGAGAGAGCTTTCATTCATATCAAAGCGTTCTTACACCCATGACGAACCTGACTTACACCGTATAGGAACAGTGCTTGGGTAGTGGTCCCAAGCGTAATCGACAGTATCAGGGAACTATTTTCCCGGTATTGGGAAAACATACCCACTGCATCCGCATTCATGCGCTTCTGAAAGCTCCCCGCAACATGACAAGACAAAGGTGGTGCACGAAAAAATGGGCCCAGGATATCTTTGCGATTGAAAAAAAAAAATGTTTATGGTATATTTATGCGTGTTTTTCGTCTTTGGAGAAAATGGATATGATAAGAATTGTCATTACAGCCGTCATGGCTTTGGTTATTGTGCCTGTGGTATATGCACGTTCGTGCATTGTAAATGCCGGAACGCAGACATATGAAGTGTCTTCGACGGTTAGTTCCGAAAAGACAGTCGTGGCTGCAAGAACAGTTTCCGTCGGACTTTCTGCCGGTGTTACTGAAACCCGTAGGTGTACGACAGCGCTTTCCTCCGCAGGAAACCTCAGCACCATGCCATTGGGAAGTGTCTTGATTCTTCGTTGAGAAAGGAGCGTTCTAGATGAGCAGGAAAATATATGTTGTTGTTGTGGCGATGGCTGCGTTTGCAGGAGTGTCTGCAGATGTGGTTTTGCCGACCGTTTCCAATGTTCAGATGTCCCAGCCTGGCGGTCGTAACGTTTTGGTGACCTATGATCTGGCAAATGGTCCTGCGGTGGTGACGCTTGACATCGAAACGAACGGTCCGAACGGCTGGGTTTCGATCGGTCTTGAGAAAGTTTACGCCTTTGACGGTGCAGTGAGCGGAGACGCAAACAGGAAAGTGAGCGGCACGAGCTGCAAGATATATTGGTTGGCGGCAAAAGCCTGGCCTGATATGAAGATCGGAGCAGGCGGTGCGCGCGCTAAACTGACGGCTTGGCCGATGGATGATACGCCGGACTACATGGTGGTCGATCTTCGTGCCGGCGCAAACACGGCGGATCGTGTCCGTTACTATGTAAGCACCAATTCGCTGCCCGGCGGAGGGCTTTTCGGCAATGAAGCATACCGCACGACGCATCTTGCGCTTAAGAAGATCATCGCCAAGGATATTACCTGGACGATGGGGTCTCTGTGTGAATTCGGCAGAAATGCCGTCCGTGAAAAGACGCATCTGGTGACGCTGACGAACAATTATTATCTTGGAGTGTTCCCTGTAACCCAGAAGCAGACCGATCTGATGAACGGCGCGCCGATTGTGACATCCTTCATAATTGACGGAGAGATGCGTATCCGGGATGTCCTTAAATACGGCAAAAACAAGCCTTATGCCCGAGGTGACAACCTTTATCCGTTGCCGCCGTCGGATGATTCGCTGTTGGGTAAGCTGCGCATCATGACCGCCGGCGCATACGACTTTGATCTGCCGAGCGAAGCGCAGTGGGAATATGCGGCAAAAGGCGGATATGGCGACAATCAGTGGGGTGACGGCACACCGATGCAGAACACCTCCTCCGACAGGAACCGTGATGCCACGTTGCCGGGCAGGTACCGGTTCAATCAGGCGACGGAATGGTATACGACCTGGCAGGACTGGAACACGAACGGCGTGTCGCAAGGTGTCCTGAACGGCACGCCGATCGCCGGCAGCTACCGCCCCAACGCTTTCGGGCTGTATGATATGTGCGGGGGTGTGCTGGAGTGGTGTCTGGACTACTTCCAGGAGGATACCACAGCCTACGGCGGCGCTGTGAATGCAAACGGCGCGACTCGGCTTGACGGAGTTCAGGAGGCGCGTCCTACCCGTGTGCAGAGAGGTGGCGCGTGGTGCCATACGGCACATGAATGTCGTCCTTCGACCCGTACCAGCCATGAGCCGGGATATGGCGGAGATTCGCAGGAGGCTGGATTCCGTGTCTATTGCAGGGCGGGACTGAAGTAAAAGGAGGGTTGAAAATGAAGAAAGTCATAGTTTGTTCGTTTGCGCTTGCCTCAATGCTGGCTGGTGCCGAAAGCGGGACAGGGGTGGAGGCGCCCTCGGTGTCCACTCCCAAGGCGACGGTTACGGGGTTTGCTCAGTTGGCGGACCGGACGGTTGTCGTGAGCTATTCTCTAGCTGATGCGCCGGCGGTAGTGACGTTTATGGCGGAAACCAACGGCCCGAACGGTTGGGTCGCGCTGGATGGGAAGTGCCTGTCGAATGTCAGTGGAGATGTGTTTAAGCGGGTGACCGGCGAGACCGGAACGTTTAACTGGAATGTCGACAGGTTTGGTCTGGACGAAGCGATCGCATCGGGTAATCTGCGCGTGAAGGTGACGGCGTGGCGTTTGGACGACACGCCCGACTATATGGTTGTATCGCTCGCATCCAATGTGGTTCCGGCGGAAAATCGCGTACGATACTACACTTCAACGAACGAACTGCCAGGAGGATTGCTCGGCAACCACGAGTACCGCAAGTCCATGATAGTGATGAAACGTATGCGTGCGCGCGGCATCCGGTGGATGATGGGTTCGACTGTCGGTACGCCCGGCCGGAACGGAGCAGATGCGTATTCCGGTTTCTCTCCCGAGACGATGCATCCTGTGACGCTGACGAATGACTACTACATCGGCGTGTTTCCGCTTACCGTAGCGCAGATGGCGGCCATATATGTTCCCGGAGAAAGCGGCATAACGGGCGGATTCCCGATCGACCGGGCGATGCGCATCTGCGATCAGGTGTATTACACGAAAGCATTCGGATATCCCATGCGGAACTCCAATTGGCCGGAGCCGCCGGCGGAAGGATCGGTGCTGGCCAAACTCAGGGCCATAACCGCCGGTTTGATCGACGACTGGGATCTGCCCGGCGAGGCGCAGTGGGAATTCGCGGCAAAGGCAAACCAGCCGATAATGCATTGGGGCGACGGGACGCCTTATAAGTTCGAAGACGGATATCCGTACACGACCGACTATGGTTTGCCCGGACGCTACCGCTACAATCAGGCGACAGACTGGTGGAACACCTGGCCTGATTACTCTAATGAGGCGTTAAGGACCTCTCAGGGGCCAGAGAACGGAACGCCGATTGCCGGCAGCTATGCGCCTAACGCCTACGGACTTTACGACATGCACGGAGGCATCTGGGAGTGGTGTCTGGACTGGTATCACCCGGATATCACGGATTTGAACGGTGCGGTGAACGCGAATGGCGCCCAACAGCTCAACGGGAAGGTGCATAAGACAAAGAACGCGGCCGGCGAGTTTGTCGAAAACTGGAGCCGCGTGATGCGAGGCGGGGATTACAAGAGCAACGCCAGCGTGTGCAGGGCGTCATTCCGCAAGAGCGCGGCGCCGGGATATCCGGGTGACTCGCAGGAGGGCGGTGCGCGTTTGTGCTGCAGGGCGGGTCTCAGGTGATGGAGAGGAAAGGAGTAGAGGATATGAAAAAGATTCTTGCTGTTTCTGCCGCTGTAACGGCAATGACGGCGGTGGCCGCCGTACCGACGGTTTCCAACGTGGAGATGTCCGTTGAGGACGGCAGAGACGTCACGGTCACTTACGATTTGGCGAACGGACCGGCTGTTGTCACGCTTTCGGTGGAGACCAACAGCGGATCCGCCTGGGTTGCGATGGACGACAAGGTTGTGTCGCGCGCGATTGGTGACGTAAACCGCAAAATAACAGGAGCTTCGGGAACCATTACTTTCGTTCCTGAAGTGGAATTGCCTGCCGATACGGCATCGATGAGGGCAAAAGTCACGGCGTGGCCTATGGACGACACTCCCGATTACATGGTTTATTCGCTGGCGCAGCCGGAGGCGAATCTGACGCCGGATGACAGGGTGCGCTATTATGCCTCATCCAATGCATTGCCGGGCGGTTTGATTGACAATGTCGACTATCGCATGGGGCTGATGGTGTTCAGGAAGATCAAGGCGGCCGGCGTGACGTGGACGATGGGCTCGGACGTTTCCATCGAAGTCTCCTGTAAGGGGTATGAGGCTCGGGAAGCGGCGCATGAAGTGACTTTGTACAGAAACTACTATCTTGCGGTATTCCCGCTTACGCAAGGACAGTATCGGATACTTCAGGGCGCAGATGACGGATCTGAGGATTTTGTGATCGAAAGATATATGCGTATCAAGGCGAGGTTGACCTATGATAGAATCCGTGGAGGATCCTTGTATCCCGGCAATCCCAATGACAGTTCCCTTTTGGGTGTAATGCGCACGACAAGCGGCAAGACGATAGATTTCGATCTGCCGTCGGAAGCGGAATGGGAATATGCCTGCCGTGCCGGGTACGGACACAATTATTACGGTACCGGTGTGCAGATGCGGATGACGTACGCGGACAGATTATCCGATCCTGAAATGGACAGAATCGGAAGATACCGCAGAAACCAGGCTGCAGAATGGTACGTGGATTCGGATGGTGCGGTTGGGCTGAATCAGGCGAATGTGATTGCCAACGCCAAGAGTCAGGGTGTCACCAACGGTGTGCCGATCGCCGGAAGCTATGCACCCAACGCATGGGGACTGTATGACATGCTTGGGGGAGTGATGGAGCCATGTCTCGATTGGTATCAGGAAAACATATCCGCGTATCATGGCGCTGTGAACGCCAACGGTGCATCCTGTCTCGACGGATCGACATCGACTACGCGTGTCCGTAAGGGCGGGTCGTGGGCGTCTAACGCGTTCGTATGCCGTCCGGCATACCGTGAAGGGGTCGCTCCGGGCTATGTGGCGGATATGCTTGATACAGGTTTGCGCGTGAAGTGCTATATGGGATTGCGGAAGATCGATCCGGAACAATAAGAGGAAAATCATGTCATTCAGAATTTCGAAGACAGGAGTCTGTGCGGCCGCGTTTGCGGTCGCATTCATCAATGTTTCAACAGCGGCGGTCAAGTGGCCGATGGAACTGCTCAAGACGGCTCCACAGACGTATGATGCTTCTAAGTATGCCACGAATACTGGTGTGCAGGTGACTTTCTTTGACGGGCTACCGTTCAAGGGTAAGCCCACGCGTGTATTTGCATATTACGGCATACCGAAACACAAGCCCGGCGAAAAGGTGCCGGCGATGATGTTGGTGCACGGCGGCGGCGGCAGTGCGTTTCACCGGTGGGTGAAGTTCTGGAATTCCAAGGGATATGCCGCCATTTCGATGGATACCTGCGGTTCTGTGAGCGGCAATGTGGTCGGCAGTGAACAGCGCAGGCATTTCCGTCATGCATGGGCGGGTCCTGCGGGCTGGGGAAGCTTCTGGTCGATGGGCGATCCAGATGAGGACCAGTGGGTGTATCATGCGGTTGCGGCGGTGGTCAGGGCGAATTCCTTCCTGCGTTCACTGCCTGATGTCGATTCTGAACGCATCGGTGTGACAGGCGTGTCGTGGGGCGGTTTTCTCACCTGCATCGCGGCGTCGATTGATGACAGGTTCAGGTTTGCGGCGCCGGTGTACGGATGCGGCGCGAACTTCGTCAAGTCTCCGGCCTGGAAGAAGAACGTCAAGATTCTTGGCGAGGCCAACGTTCCGAAATGGAAGGAACGCTGGGATCCGATAAACTATCTGCCTCAGTCGAAAGTGCCGACGCATTGGCTCGATGGCTCAAACGATCCGTGGTTCTCGCTTCCCTCGGTGGAGGAGTGCCGCAAGGCCGTTCCTGCAGGAGGTTTCGCCACGTATCGTGTGGGGATGGTGCATACGCACGGACCTGTGAGCGAAGAGGCGAAGGAGCTTGTGGCGCTGGCGGACCATTATCTGAAGGGAGAAGCTGCCATCCCGAAATTTGGTGAGGTTGTGGTTTCGGGCGATTCCGCGCATGCTGTGTTCGTCGAGGCGAAAGGACGCAAGGCGGTAAAGGCGACGATCGACTACACGCTGGACAGGACGGACGAGTGCGAGCTTTGGTTCGACCGGTATTGGCACAGCAAGGATGCGCGCATTGTCGATGGCAGGGTCGAAGTGAAGTTGTCCCCGGCGACGGCGGCGTTCTACCTGAATCTCGAGACGGCGGACGGGGTGCGCACGAGTTCAAGGGTGGTGGAGCTCGAAAAACCGGTGCCGATGACGGGGAACGTTGAGGTGCGCGTACGCCAGACGCAAGGCGGCCCGATGATCCATATCGACGGCAAGCCCGTACCGCCGCGCTTTTTCTTCGGATGCCGGGCGTACGGCGTTCCGGATTCCGCGAATCCTTTCTTCCAGACGCTGGCGCACTGCCGCGATGCGGGCGTGAGGTTCATTTCGTTTCCGATGACGCTCTGCTGGGAGGATCCAAGCAAAGGACCGCGGTGGGATCAGGTCGATTCGCTCTTCGACCGCATTCTTGCCGTGCATCCGGATGCGCTGCTCATTCCTCGCGTCTACATAAACGCCCCGAAGTGGCTGCTCGACAAAAATCCCGACTGGCAGATGAAGTTTGACGACGGCAAGGAGTACGGCAGAATCGCCTCCGTGTCGGCGCACGACTACCGCGAGCAGGTAGCGAAGCATCTGGAGAGGCTGGTGCGCCATTTGTGCCGGGCGTATCCCCGGAACTACGGCGGCATCCACCCTGCGGGGCAGAGCTACGGAGAGTTCTTCTACATGGAGTCGCTCGGTCCGGTCCTGCATGGTTTGGAGACTCCCGTGCGCAACGCATGGCGCAAATGGCTCAAGGCTCGCGGCGAGAAGGGTGCGGACACGGCCGAAATTCCCACGCCGGAGGAAAGACGTTCGCACAAGGGCGGAATGCTCCGCGATCCTGTGATTGACAGGAAGATGGTGCTGTTCTCTCAGTTTGAGCAGGACGAGATGGCGGATTTCGTGGCGGCAATGGCTGCTGCTGCGCGGCGCGGATCGGAAGGACGCAAGCTGGTGATGGTGTTTCACGGCTACGGCTTCGAGCACACGACGGTGCCGAACGGCGCGGCCGTGACCGGCGACTACGGTTCCGAACAGCTGTTCAGGAAGGCGGCGGGGAATATAGACCTGCTTTGTTCGCCGTTCTCCTACGTGAACCGCCGATACCTTGCGCCGACGATGACGCAGGTTGCCGCGGAATCGGCCATCCTTCGCGGAATCATGCCCTTGGATGAAGACGATACCCGCACATATCTCGTCACGCACACCAATGCGCTCGAACTCGCAGGCGGATGGATCCGTCCGAAAAAGGCGCAGACCATGCGTCAGCTGAGGAACAATCTCGCGGCCTGCATAATGCGCGGAAGGGCAAGCTGGTGGATGGATCTTACCGGACGCGGATGGTACAATGACCGCGACCTTTGGAGCGTGATGGAGACGATGCGTCCGCTGGATGAAAAGATGTTCGCCCGCCGTTCGTGTTTCTCTCCGGAAATCGCCCTGTTGCTGGATGAACACAGCATGCTGTACGCCGCCGCAGGTTCCCGGATTGCTTTCGAGCCGCTGCTCAAGCGCGCTCGTGAAGGATTGGAACGGTGCGGCGTCCCTTATGGACAGTATTTTGTGACCGATGCGCTTGCCGGACGGTTGAAGTCGGCGAAACTCCAGATATTCACGTCCTCTTTCTATGCCGGCACGGCGGAGAAGGTTGCCATCGCCCGTCACAGGAAGATGCAGCCTGATGTCACCCGTGTCTGGTGTTGGGCTCCGGGATGGCTTGCCGAAAAGGGCCGGGATGATGAAAACATATTCAGGACGACCGGATTCAAGGCGAAGCGCATTGCGGCGGCACATCCGAAGGTGAAGTCGACGGCTGCCGGCAAGGCGCTCGGCTTCCCGGATTCCTGGCAGGGGCTTTGGGTTGTGGATCCGCTCTTTGCCGTTGAAGCTGACGAGAAGGACATTCTGGCAAAATGGCCTGACGGCTCGGCGGCGGTTGCGATGCGCAGAAACGCAAACGGAAAGGGGATTGATGTGTTTTGCGGAATCCCGGCTCTGCCGACCCATGTTCTGGCCGGTTTCGCAAAGCTTGCCGGCTGCAGGTTCTATGCGGACCCCGACACCGCGTATGTGCATGCTGCCGAAGGTTTTGTGCATGTCGAACCCCTGGAACGGTTGGAAGATCCGAAATGAGGAAAAGAATGGATTGCTGTACCAGACGCGTTTTTTTGGGCGGCGGATTGTCGCTCGCAACCGGAATGATTCCGGCGTTTGGAGCGAAAAAGCCGTCATTGCCTTCATACTACGACAATTATCTTGAAGATATTGCGCGAAAGATCAATTCTAACGCGAAGGAGTCGACGGACGGGTTCTGGTTTCTTGCGGACATCCATGTGCCGGTGAACAGCGCTCAGTCCGGTAAGATCATCGCCGCATTGGCGGAGAAAGTGCCGATAGACAATGTATTTTTCGGCGGCGATCTGCCGTATGCGTATGTCGCCGACGGCTCGGGTTCCTGCCGTGAATCTTTGAATCGGACTGTCGATGCTTTCTGCCGGAACTGGGTGGAGCCGATTTCTCAAGCCGGACTCGGGGCGTACTTTGCAAGGGGTAATCACGATTTCATCATCTGTGCCGACAATACATTCAAGAGCGGTTTGACTCTCTCTGCCGACGAAACAAAAGCGATAATTGCCGGCAGATTTACGCGTGGCGATTTCGTGACGAACGAAAAAGACGCTGATGCGTGCTACGGATATTTCGACAATTTCCGTTCAAAGGTGCGCTACATCATTGCAGACACCACCGACAGCGTCGATTTGACGCAAAAAGTGTGCGGAGTGGTTCCCGGCATGAATGCGCCGCAGCTCCACTGGCTTGCTGGACAGGCTCTTGGCACGATGAAGGAAGGCTGGGCCGCTGTGATCGTGCACCATATCCCAATTGCAAGTCTGGTCGGTTGGGAGGACGAGGTCGAACGGTATGCGGATTTCCGCCACCTGTGTGAAGCGTATCAAAACAGGGGGAAAGTGAAGGTGCTCGGACGGAACTTCGATTTCTCCGGCGCATGCGGAAAGATCATGCTTTCCATTTCGGGACATCACCATTCCGAACGACAGACGTTCCAGAACGGCATCCTGTATGTCACCGAGCCGTGCGACATGCTCGACCGGGATTATCTGTATGGCTCCGGCGAATGGTGCGGCAAACTGCCGAGAAAAATCAAGGGGACGATTCATGAACAGACGTTCGACGCCGTTCAGATCAATCCCGGGAAGAATCTGGTCTTTTTCACCCGCGTGGGCGGCGGACAGGACCGTGTGATCCATACGGACCCCTTGAAAGTTAAGGTCGGCGGCAGACTGCCGTTTGAATCGACAAGGCTCAAGGGCCCGGTCAAATGGGGCTGCTATGACGCCGACCATATCGAGCGCCGCAAGAATCCGGAAAGCAAGTGGTGTCCTCTGGTGGCGTTCCGCACCAGCTACGCGACCGTTGGCGAAGACGGCGTACTGGAAGGGAAACGGCCGGGAGAGTCGATTGTCGTCGCAATGGACGAAAATCTGAACAAAGAAATATTCCCTGTTACGGTTGTTCCGTAGAAAGACGGCGTCTGCCGCGCGGGAGAGAAAAAGCGAGGGCTTAATGGAAGGAACAATTCGGCTTGCCGCCGTCATGGTGTCGCTGTGTGCGTATGGTGACTTGTCTGGCGGATATCGGCTTGTGGATCCGTTTTGGGGATCGGGAGCTACGGAATCGCCTGCATCCGAGGGAATGGCGCGCGGCTGGCATTGGGAAAAGGCCCAGTCCGGAAATACCCATCCCGGCGCGTCGGCTCCGTTCGGATGGGTCAGCGCCTGTGCGTATTCAGGCGCCTATCCGACCGGATATGGACGTGTCGGCGCGTCATGGAACGGGCCGGCGCCGGTCTTTGGCACACGGAACCACGCTTGGGGCATTACGCACTTTCACCATACCGGCACGGGGTGGATTCACCGGTTCTACAATTATTTCATGTTCACGCCCTATTCCGAAGGCGCCGACATCTCCGTACGTTCGCGCCTGGACGGCGAGGAAGCGCAACCTGGACGCTACGCGGCGACGCTCACGGATTATGGTGCGGCGATCGAATTGACCGTCGACCGCCACGCCGCCTGCCATCGCTACCGTTTTGTCAAAGGCCGCGGTCGCTTGCGTATCGATCTTCGGCAAGGCGGATTGCGCAAGGAGTTTGTCGAAGGTGTCTGTCCTGGCTACAGGAAGGAACTGCCTTCGAAGTGCGAAGTCCGGGAGGATGGTTCTGGCTGCTGGCGGGGACGGGTCCGTTTCCATGGGGTCGATATCTTTTTTGCGGTTTGCGTGCGGGGTGCGCTGTCGTCCTCTTCATGCGGAGACGGATGCATAGACGTTGCGTTCGAGGACGGTAAGGCGGAGGCGTTCGCGGGATTTTCGCTGGCCGGGGAAGATGAAGCCGTAACTCGCGCCAGAGCTGCTGCCGGCGAGGGATTCGAAGGAGTGTTCGCCAAAACACGTGCTGCGTGGGCGGATAGGATTGGTCGTGTGCGTGTAGGTTTTGCGGAAGAAGGGGCGAAAAGGCTCTTTTATTCGACATTGTACCATTCGCTGCTGAAGCCGGCCGAGTGCGGGCAAGGATATGTGGATTTCTCGACATTCTGGGATGTATACCGAACCGGATTGCCGCTGATATTGTCTTTGGATCGGGATGTGGGACGCGGCATCTGCGAACATATCATGTCGGTTGTCGAACGCAAAGGGTTTTCTCCCATCTGCCAAATCATGGACGACGTGGTCGTCCACAAGGATATGCAGGCTACGGCCTTGCCGGTGTATACGTTGACGGATGCGTTCTTTCGCGGCGTTCTTACAAAAGCCGACTATCCCCGGCTCAAGGCGACGTTCGCGCGCGAGTTCGCCCACGCCGACATTTCGGGGATGTCCCCTACGCATGCGCTGGACCTTTCGGGCGCTTACGGTGCGGCGGCATTTGTCGCAGAGGCATGCAACGATGGCGCCTATGCCGAAGAGCTGCGGTCGGGAGTGTCCGTCTGGAGGCGGGCCTATGAC
>JAGBFY010000380.1 GCA_017936245.1 Kiritimatiellia bacterium | reverse complement strand
GGACTATGATCTGATGGTGGTATGGTCTCCTGTTACGATAACGGCAGCGCAGGCTGATATATTGAGGCGAAAGGCGATGCGGAAGGGAAAGGTGCTTGCCATGATTGGCGAAGCGGGGTGCGGAAGTCGTGATTTCATCAATACGGCGGATGTACTCGTCAAGTTTGGAGTGAAGGCTCGACACTCTTCTTCGTCTTGCGCGGATACGGTAGTTCGCGTTCCTGTGGGGACAGACCCTGTTTTGGAAGGATGGGAGGGCGTGTCCGACGCATTTGGAATGTCGATAAAGAACGGGGCTCTGGCGCGACGTTACCAGATTGGATTCACGACGGTCGAGGATCCAGCCGCAAAGACACTTGGCATATGGGAAAGACGCGGCGGGGCGGCGTTTGTCCGCAAGTCGCTTGGTGAAGGGAATTTCATTTATATGGCAAGGGAGGGAGGCTTGTCGCCTTCGCTTTTGAATGCGCTTGCGAGAGCTGCGGGTATTGTGCCGTTCGGCGAACCGGGGAATGCTACATATGTCGGAAATGGTGTAGCGGTGGTGCATCGTCTGAAAGGACCGGCAAAGGTGGATTTCGGGCGTACGGTAACTCTCATCGACCCTGTAAGCGGCAATGTGCGGGGACAGACCCGTTTCTGGACTCCAGACATAGAGGTTGGAGAATCCGCTGCTATAGCCTATCGGTAGATAATGAGATTATTGTCAAACAATTTGCTGAGTGAATCCGCATATCTGTTTATTGTGGTATAATCAACCGAAAACAAAACAACAAAATGGAGTTACTTCAAATGAATAGACTTATGATCCTTGGCGCTCTCGCCGCCGTTTCGGGCTGCTGCACTTTCTGTGAGCCGGAGACCCCGCCGAATACACTTTCTGAAAAGGAGAAGGCGGAAGGCTGGAAGCTTCTTTGGGATGGCAAGACCGGTGATGGCTGGATCGGTCTCAAGTCTCTAAAGGATGCAAACCGCAAGGGCGATCCCGTGTTCCCCGAGAAGGGCTGGTCCATGAGCCGTGGAGTTCTCACTGTCCTTCCTCGTTCGTGCATCGTGAACGGCAAGTGGATGCCGCTTCCGCCGGAGGATGCGAAGCTTGGTGGTGGCGGAGACATTGTCACGATCAAGAAGTACAAGGATTTCGAATTCTCCTTCGACTTCAAGCTTACCGATGCTGCAAATTCCGGCGTCAAGTACTTCTACGACGAAAACAAGAACAAGGGAACGTGCGAGGAATACCAGATTCTTCACGAGAACCATCCCGATTCCAAGAAGGGCTTTGAAGGCAACCGCCGTGTCGCATCGCTCTACGATCTCATCCCCGCCAACGCCGACAAGTATCTCAACGGTATGGATGAGTGGAATACGGGCAAGATCGTTTCCAAGGGGCAGAAGGTCGAGCACTGGCTCAATGGTGAAAAGGTTGTCGAGTATGTTCGCGGTTCCAAAGCCTTCCGTGACGCCGTTGCCGAGTCGAAGTACAAGAACAACGGTACGGATGGCCAGCCTTGGGGTGAGCTTCCCGAAGGTCGCATCCTGCTTCAAGATCACTCCGATTCCACGGTCTCCTACCGCAACCTGAAGATACGCGAACTCTAATCGAGATTAAGTGGTCTGTGGCTGCAATCAAGAAAGAAAGGTGATTGAGATGAAGGTCAAGAAAAACGCGAAATACGCCGTTGCCTGTGTGACTAGCATGGGGCTGCGCATCACACCTGAAGACCGCATGGCGGTGCACAATTCCAACCGCTTCATGCTTCAGGCTACGAGTGCTGAGTCCAATGTTCTGAACGTCACCTCGTCGCTCGGAAAGGAATGTCTGGTGCTTACCCGTTTTGTGGCGGGTAGCCCGATGGCTGCGTTCATCAAGGCGCAGCTGCGCGCGCGCAACATCGCATATGTCGGACCCGACGTGGAGCAGGGCGGCCCCTGGGGCTTCCGCCACCAGTTCAACATCGCCGATTCCGGTTTCGGTCTTCGAGCTCCGCGTGTATGGAACGACCGCGCCGGTGAAGTTGGCCGTACGCTCGACGCGAAGGACTACGACACGAAGACGCTCTTCGGCAAGGAAGGCGTGGGCATCCTTCACCTTTCCGGTCTCATCGCAGCGATGAGCCCTGAGACGACGAAGTGCTGTCTCAAGCTTGCCGCCGAGGCGAAGAAGTACGGTGTGCTCGTGTCCTTCGACCTCAACCACCGTGCAACCTTCTGGAAGGGACGCGAGAAGGAACTCGCAGCCGCGTTCCATAAGATCGCGTCTGTGGCGGACATCCTCGTCGGCAATGAAGAGGACTTCCAGCTTTGCCTCGGGTTCAAGGGACCTGAGGCAGGCGGCAAGGATCTCAACAGCAAGATTGAGCGCTTCAAGGAAATGATCGTTCAGGTCACCAAGAAGTACCCCAACGCCAAGATGTACGGCACCACGCTCCGTCAGGTGATCTCCGCATCTCGCCATCTCTGGGGCGCGATTCTCTACTCCGGCGGCAAGTGGTACGTGGAAGAGCCGCGTGAAATCGAAGTGCTCGACCGCATCGGCGGCGGCGACGGCTTCACTGGCGGTCTGCTCTACGGCGTACAGCAGGGATGGAATCCCGGCAAGTGCCTCCAGTTCGGCTGGGCTTCCGGCGTTATGGCGGCGTCCTCGCTCAATGACTATGCCGAGCCTGCCGACGAAAAGCAGGTTTGGGACGTCTATGCAGGCAATGCCCGCGTCCAGCGCTGACGTGCTGATTGCATATGCAATAGGAAAAAGGGGCGGCAGATTTGCCGCCCCTTTCACTAACCACTAACCCCTGACTCCTCACTCCCCAAAGGAGACGTGGCGCGTGAGTTCGGTGCCGTCGGAGAGCATGAGCTTGATGGTTGCACCTGCGTCGAAGTCGAGGCTGGAACCGGCTTCGCCGCACTTGTTGCGCATTCTTTGAGGAACGCCTGGATCAGGTTCCAGGCGACTCCCTCGCCGACCTGTACGCCGTTAGCCTTGATGATGCCCGGCAGGATCTCCTTGCGCGCATCAACGCTGTAGCCGTCACCGACGAACTGGGCGGTGACCCCGCCTTTCTCGCTGATTGCCGAAGGGATTGCCTTCATTTTGTATTTCTTCTGTCTGCTCATTTGAGTTTACCTTTTTTGTTGTGTTTTGTTGTTGTTTTGTTGTGGTTGGTGGGTGGTGTGCTTCGCGCTTTGCTTTCTGCTTGTGGGTGGGACGTGTGTGACGAGTGGGACGAGTGGGACATTTGATTTTCAAGAGGAAGATGCCTGAGAGCTTCGCACATGAAAGATGCCT
>JAGBFY010000379.1 GCA_017936245.1 Kiritimatiellia bacterium | reverse complement strand
CACAAGGTTGGTCTTTTCCCATGAGTGACCTCCTTCTTGGGAATTCGCGTATATCATTGTCTTTTCAGTTTTTCGATTTCGGTATATACGCGGCGCAGACCGCCCTGGGTCTTGCGAACAATGGTCGCGATGTCCGTTCCCTCCGGGGCGTTGACTTTCGCCACTATCCGTGCCTGCTCGTTTAGGAAGGCACGGCGGTCGTCGGCACCTTCTGGAACTATCTTGCAGTAGCGGTCGCCGAAGCGACTCAGCATCTCGGTATAGCCGACCTTCTGGCATTCGATGGCTCGGTTGATTTTCGCCTTGAGTCCGTCGGCTCCCATCATATACCATGCGCAGCACCGCTCGGTGGCATTCCAAAGCGCCTTGAGCTCGAGGAAGGCCTCATACTGGAGGTCGCCGGCTTCGTCAAGGATGATGATCGGATTCTCAAGGCTGCGCAGGTAATACACGAGGTCATCATACACATCTGCGTACCGGCCACGGCTGTCAACGCCGAATTCGGCGGCTATTTTACGGATCAGCTTGAGTTTGGTCTTGACTTGCGAACAGTCGATATAGACCGCATTCCCATGGGTCTTGACATAGTGGCGGGCGGTATAGGTCTTGCCGATGTTCGGTAGATCGCACAGGATTCCACTCAGTCCGGCGCTCTGATACAGTTCCAGTTGGGCGGTTATATACTGGAAGGTCGGGGTCTTGGCTGCCACCCATTCGATTTCACCGCGTAGGTTCACTCCGAGCTTGCGGGCGATGCTTATCCAGTTGGCATCGCTGAGAACACGGTCAGTCTGGCCGTTTTTGACGGCACTGTACACCGAGGTGGTGATACCCAGGGAGGCTGCATGCTTTGCGTCACTCGGATAGTTGGCGCGGTTCGCCTTTATTGCGGCGAGGATTTTGTTTTTGATGTCTGTTGTAATCATATTCTAACAGTGTTATAATTTCGTTTTATGAATCCTGAAACGCAATCTGTCCCCAGTCCATGTCGGCGAAGTTTCTGCTGTAATTCTCGCCGTCGAGTTGTTCCAGTTCCTGCGGTTCCGGAGCTGCCGCAACGAGGTCTGATATGGATTCAGGCTCTTCGGCGACGGTTTCACTCCGTTTCATGGTGCCGACACGTGGAGCAGCATTGTCATCGAGCCATTTCCTATGCCTTGACACCATCTTACATTGCTCCTGGTACTTCCGGGCATCGTCCTCGGTCTGTTCGGCCATAACGCGGTTGTAGGTTTCCACCTTCCGGACCTTGTCGATGAATCTGTCACCCTGATAAAGAAATACCTCGGAGGGTTTCCCTTCTTCATCCGGGAGATAGTAGGCGGTGACCTTGTAGTTGTTAGGTTCAAGACGCTCTATCACCTCGGGGCCGCTCAGCCACCAGTCCTCATGTGCCACGCGGACGGTTGAGTTCCTCCTTACGCTCGTCGGTACCGCTTCGCCGATATAGCGGCTGAGGGTCCGGGCATCGTAAGGCAGCAGGGAGGGGTTGATATTGGCCTCAAGTACCTGCCACCTGGTCATGCCGGGGTATTTTTTCTGGTTGGGATGGAGGGTATGATTCCATTCGTAGTTGTCCTTGCGGTCATCGGCCACAAGTTCCTCGAAGCTGTAATAACGCTGGTCCTCGTAGGTTTCGTTGGTCTCGTCGCTTATCTTCTTGCTCTCGGTGCGGTTCTTGCCCTTGCCGTAGAAGCGGCCAGTCCCGGCATGGTTCTTATGGGCTATGCTGCGCTTGAAGGCGCCGTTCAACGGTTCGGCGTATTTCTCCTGGGAGTTCTGGGGTGCACAGAAGTGTACGAACTGAAAAACCTCGCCGGCACGGAGGAATCCGTCCTTGTACTTCGTCATGAGGTGGGTCTCGACCTCTATGCCACCGGGGATGCCCCAGCCGTTCTTACTGATGAGCCGGAACATATCCCGGAAGCAGTCCACCACAAGGGCGTCATCCTTGCCCCGGGAATAAGCGGCTCCGATACGGCACTGACTGACCACATCATAGGCGTAATAGGCGTGGACGCGCTCGTTGCCTTTCATGCGGCGCGGAAGGTCAACGTCATCCATCGTGATCTGCGACAGTGAGAAGTCGCCGTTGTGCCGGTGCATGTGTGGCATCTGTTCGTGGTAGAAGGCCATGCGGCTACGGTGGCGCTGCTCCAGGAGGTACTTGTTCTTGGGCCGGTTGAGATAGTTGGCGATGGTTGCATCGCTGGGTATCCACGGCTCCTGTCCCTTCTTGGCAAACTCGTCCGGGTTGAAGCATTCCCCGGTTTCGATGTCATAGACCTCAAGCTCGCCGCAGAGGAACATGATATACATTTCGCGCACCGTAGTGTTGTATGGTTGGTTTTCCAGACCGGCGATGCCGAGTATCACTCGCTCTTCCTTGTAGGTCATCAGCCGGGCGCTCTGGTTGCCGTACTTGCCGCTGATCAGGCTGCCGTAGCCTTCCTTGCGGAACTGCGCCACCTTCTTCCTGAAGCGATAAGGGGATGACGGCAGCGTGTGTCCGAACTGCTCACGGAGGCTCTCTATAGCCTTGGCCATCTTCTCCCACTGGTAACTTTTACCCATCATCCTTTGGGCGGTTGACGCCCGGTCGTAAAGCCGGATACAGGCATTGATCACCGAGGCGTTTATTGCATATTCACGCGCCTTCTCTGCGGTCGCCTGGTCGCTCGGATACTGGGATGCCCAGTCAAGGAAAAATTTTACTGCAGCCTGGTCCAGTTGGTAGTTCTCCCGGAACCATCCGGCTACAAGCACCTCGTCGCCATTGCCGAGAACCTCTTCGGCTTTAGCCCGGTATTTGTCGGGCAGCGAGTCAAGAACTATAAGGGCATACGAGTCTTTGGAACCGCCTCCACGTCGGGCGACCTCAACGCGGTCACGGTTAATCCAATTGCGATAATTGGATTCCGTGACGATGCCGTTTTCAAACAGCTCGCTCGGTCTTACGCATAACCGTCCGTCGTAGTATTCCATTCTCTCGCCCTTCCTTTAAAGTGCCTCTGCCATTCGCTTTATTTCGCCGATCTGACTCAGCATGACATGGTCGTATCTTGCCACTACGTCACCTTTGGGACCATAGACCGTGCCTTCGCCGGTCTGCTTGTCAAGGTAGATTTCTGCCCGGTTGGGATAGACCGCACGCCAGCAGCTATCAGAGTCAAAGAAGAATTCTCCCTCTTTGCACACATAGTAGGTGCAACCGCCGTGGTGTTTGACGGCAGCGAACCGTATCTTCCTGGCAAGGTCGTTGTCGGTGCGGAATGCAAGGGCATTCTTGACGCAGCGTTCGCAGATAGGCTTACCCTTTACCTTGAAGGTGCGCTGCAGGGCCTTGATGCCTTCCTTGTTTACTGAGATGTACTTGTTCATTTTCTCACTTATTTTGTATTGATATTTTTGTTAACTTTATGGCCGAATTCCAAATAGAACTTGTTATGAATACCTCCGAATACGGCAAATACAAGGCTAATTTTTCCATCTCTGTTTCCGGCTCTTCTCATAAGGCTTGTCTGGACACATTCAATCGCTTTAAGTATTTAGTCAAAGCTATTGATTGGGGTGACATTGCTCTTTATGAATCCAAGAATGCCCGCAAAGGGGATGTCCTTGGGCGTAGCCTTCAAATCATCTATACAGCCTTTCCGGCGGATATAATCGCTTTAAGGGAGATGATTGAAAGAACCGTGAGCCGTATCAACATTTACGGTCAAGGCCTCTACTCGGCGACTTTCAATCACTGCTCTATCCTCCGCTGTGATCACTTTGCCGATTTCGGCGACTAAGTTCTCGAGGTTCTCCCATGCGTGGTCGCACAGACTGCTTTCCTTGAAATCTTCTTTGATACATTCCTTCTTGCCGAGTTCGGCTTCCTTAATCACCTCGCAAAGGAGGTCGTAAATTTTTCTACGGTTCATAGTCTCACTTTTTATTGAGTTGATCATTGATTTTGTCGATGGCATCCTTCAGGGCGAAGTGTCCGGCGTTGAGAGCGTTGTACTGTTTGGAGTAGCACAGCTCATAATCGTTGTGGGTTGCCTCAAACTCATCAAGAATGATGCCTGTGTCGGTCACGTTCCGCTCCAGTGTCTGAAGCAGCAGCTTGATGGCTTGGTCCGTCCGTTGCTCTGATTTTTGTTTCATCGGTTTTAGAATTTGGCGGGAGGACTCGGACTCGAACCGAGGACCATACAATCGGATTGGATACCGCCGT
>JAGBFY010000378.1 GCA_017936245.1 Kiritimatiellia bacterium | reverse complement strand
TCCGAGGCGCGACAAGATAGCGTACGGGCGGGATGGACATTATCTCAAGGGCGGCAATCTCGTCGTTCACCTTCATCGTACCGAGCTCCGCCGCCATAGCGGATCCGACGCAGGCCGAGAGGCATATTCCGGTTACAAACGGCCCCATCTCGCGCAGAAGTGAAATCATCACCGTCGCCCCGAGGAACATCTCCTGATTGAACTTGCGCAATGCAAGCCCCACCTGAAGACCAAGGATCATCCCGGTGAACAATCCCACGACAGTGATGACCGGCAACGTACGGATTCCCGTGGAATACAGCTGTGAAAACATCGAACGGCGCGCATCGCCGTTGACAAGCACATGAGGTATGTAGGCAAACGCCTCCGCCATCAGTCTGCCTGCGCGACCGATGCCGGATATGATGTTTCCATCTCCATCTTCACGTACTATCTTCATGATTGCGGCAAATTATACCAAAAACCGTTCATCAGCGATGACAATTCTCATCATCAAGACCCCCATATAAACACCGGCAATGTGATGCCGATCATTTGCAATTAGCAGTCAGCAAACCAAGAGAAATGCAGGCGTTATAGATGCCGTCATCATCCACATCTGTAGTGACAAGATCGGCCTTTGCCTTCAACTCAGGAATCGCATTGCCCATAGCTACCTTCGTCCAATCGTCCACAAACATCGAAAGGTCGTTTTCTGAATCCCCAAACACTATGGCGTCAGAATAGTCTGCACCGAAATGATCCATCACTCGCCGTATTCCGACAGCCTTCGCCATCGGCTCCACAAAGAGATATTCCTTGAAGAACCTGTAATGGGGCAGGTCTTTCAACGACTCAAGCGACGCCTCCTCTTCTGGAGTGCAGGCCACATACGCCTTGAAAAGTTCAGGGAAGTCCTCAGGATCAAGCCCAGGAACTATCCGCGACTCCATGTACGGATCTTTCGTCACTGACAGAAAACGGTCGTCCGGGATTAAGCGGACCTTGGTATTGTCGGTCTGCAGCCCCCAGACAATGCCCTTCTCCTGACATTCCCTCACGAGCCGCACAACCTTATCCTTCGGAAGCGGGGTAATGCCGAGCAGTTCACCATCTATCGTGACACCGTAACCGCCGTCACTCACCATGTTCTCGAAACCAAGTTCACGCATATATTCCAACGCCATGGCCTGGGAACGTCCGGTCGCCAGACAAAGGAAATGTCCATCAGCCCGCATTTTCGCCAGAGCAAGCTTTGCAGACTCCGGCACATACGATTTCTGATATCCGCCGGCAGTCAGGGTGCGGTCAATATCGAAAAACAGATAGCGTTTTCTCTTTGCCTTTTCCTTATCTATCATCACAAACCCGGCTTCGCAAAAAATGGTTTAAGCATTGACGCGGCTCTTTCCAACCTCAATCCTCAACCGAAAGAAGGTCAAGGTCGAGTTCTCCTTCAAACACGACACGCACAGGGCCTGTCAGCGTGAAACCCGTCCCCTGCGACTGGCGATAGTCGCCGTCAATCACAAGATCGTAGCCTTGCGAAGAGCGCACGTGCATAGGCAAGGACATTCCATGAGCCTCAACGCCAACAACAGCGGTTGCAACTGCGCCGGTCCCACACGCACCGGACTCAGCCTCAACCCCTCGTTCGTACGTGCGGATTATGGCCTTTGCCGGAGGGATGTACTGTACAAAATCCACATTCGTTCCGTTTGGGGCAAACTCAGGGGAAAGCCTCAGTGCACGACCGGCCTTCTCGACATCCACCTTTGTGACGTTAGACACGGGAACGATGAAATGCGGCACTCCTACAACCAGGTAGTCACCTGTAACCGACATTGACCCATCCTCCGGACACACAGCAGAGCAATCGTACCTGCGTCCCTTCGGTTCCGGCATCCAAACCCACACAAGTCCTTCATCGACAATCTCCGCATCGACAAGACCTGCACCTGTCTCGAATGTCATGCAGTTGGATTTCACCGCACCTATGCGCT
>JAGBFY010000037.1 GCA_017936245.1 Kiritimatiellia bacterium | reverse complement strand
CCGTCGACTGCCGCCGACGACGCTATGCGGAGGCGGCCTTCATGCAGATGCAGCTCCGCCTCTCCTCCCGAGACCGGATCCTCGGCGGCGGAATCTCCAAACAAACTTCTTCCACCCAGCGTCAAAGTACCTCCGCCCTGCTTCCAGAGTTGACCGTTCCATGTGATTGGCCAGTCGATGCGGAGACAACTTGAATCGTTGGTAAGAACAACCCGACCGATTCCGCCGATGAATATCCCCCTGTTGAAAGTGTCGGCAAGCGACTGATCCGTCCCTTCCGGAGGAAGACACAAGGCACTTTCATTCGATATCTGCAGCGCTTTAGGATTGAATTCAGGAAGCTCACTTCCGAGCGAATCGGCGTCAATCATCAGATTCTGCGTTCTGTAATATCCTGCCTCTGCACGCGGGTCTTTGGTCTGCTGAAGATTGATTGACCCTGAAAACCCCGCCGTATCACGAAATCTGTAAAATCCGGAAACGGAGGAACTTTGCTGATTGAACGTACCGGATTTCAGAGTCCCATTTCCAAGAAGACGGTCAACATCAAACATACTGCCGCCATACGCATTAACCGACAGCTCTCCGCCCGAGATCTCAATGCCGCCAATGAAACGCGTATTTTGCTGGGAAACAAAGTTCATGCTTCCGCCGAGAAACAGCAATGGACGTTCCGAAGACCGGAACACTCCGCAATGGCTCATAAATTTGCTTCCTGCACACATGATCAGACGCTTCCCACGAAATGTGAAGTCATATTGGGATTTTGCACCGCCACCGGGCGTACGGATGCAGTAGTCCTTTCTGACGACATAATTGACCCACGGCCGCAGATCACCACGATCCGACCAGCTGAGTTTATTTGTCATCGCCGAGGACAAAAAATACTTGTTTGAAATATGTTCTGAATCACTCGTTACAAGAACCGAATAAGGTTCAAATTCGCAGTACAGAGTTTCACGGCCGTCAGCCTCCTTTTCCGCATAGAATCTATGAGGGACATACGGCGTTCCGCACCCTGCAAGTCTGAAGCGGGAAGGATCCAGATTGGTACCTGAAGGAACTTCAACAACGGCAAATCGATTCGTGCAGCCGTTAGGCACCGGACTCAAACCAGGCAAAGAAACCCAAACATCACCAATAACGGAAAAGTTATCTGTGATGAGCATCTTCGGACACATGGATGACGCAGGAAGTGATGTATCCGAAGCCCTCACTGTACTTCCGTTCAATATTATCGCCGAACCCGAATGCAGTTCCAATGAATTTATCGTATACGCCTCTCTAGTCACGGCGCATTCCAGAACACAACCGTCGTTAACGGCAATCTTTCCAGCAAACAGAGAAGAGGTATCCAAAAGAAGTCTGGTGCCGTATGAAACAAGGTTCCCGTCAGCATCGAATGTAACGCCTGGCTGCACATTTGTCACAGTGAGAACACCTTTGTAATCCGTGCAGTCTCCAGTCACTGACAATGTGTTTTTTATTGATCCAAAACCGAAATAACTACCATTCAATCTCTTCGACACACACGAACCATACTCAAATGCACATTCTTCCTCTGCCCTGAGCCCGGAATTCAATTCAAGCCGATACCCTTCCAGCGCACTGAAAAACCTGAACGGATTTGACGCCGACGAGACAATCGTGACAACTCCCTTGATAATACCATATTCCCCTCCCGTATTACCGACAGACAACACACCGTTATGCAGAATCAAGCCGTCTTCTTCCAAATAACCGTAATCCGGAAATTCGACATGGGCACCATCCGCGAGATAAATGGATCCGGAACCGGCACCAGTCGAATCACCTATGGAAACGGCGCCTCCAGCGAATGAACCTGATTCTGTAGGCGGCCGAATATAGATAAATTGATTCCTGCAGACAAATTCATCTTGAGGTCTGAATTCATCACACTGAATACCGCCAGATGTCTTCCAGACTTCATTTGACGACAAAGCGGTTGGTTTAGCATTGGAATTCTGCAGATAATAGGTCTCGGCAAAAACACCCGTAAACGCAATCGCCGCCGTAAGGGTTGACAGTTGCCACCTAATACTGTTCATTCTGCAATTTTTCATTACAAACCTCTGTTAGTTACATACTTTTACTTGGGAATATAGTCTCAAAAACGGAAAGAAAAATCTTGTTTTATCAGCCGCAAAAAATGTAATATTGGTTCATAGACAGAGCACTGCGTGCGCTTGGCCGAGCCCGGTGCTTGCCAGGCCTTTTAAATCAGCGCACTGAATGCGCTTGGCTAAACCCGGGTCTTGTTAGGCGCACTGGGTTACGCCAGGCGCACTCCGTGCGCCGATTCCACCGATTCCCTATTGAATCCAGATTGAAGATAATGTAAAATAGGGTCACTTTACAAAAATCGTACAAAGCGACATAGGGAAATATCATGACACTGAAAGAGCGCAAGAAGCTGAAAAAGGAGTTCTTCAATAAATGCGGACCCAACACAGCCGCATTCGTAGAGCTCATCAATACACTGCCCGATGCCTGCTTCTACATCAAGGACAAAGACTGCCGCATAATGGCATTGAACCACCGCAACTGCGAGGTCTGCAACATCAAGAACGAGCTGGATGTAATCGGACTGCGCTCGGATGAAGTATTCCCGCCGCAGGACGGCAATTCCTATATGATGCTTGACCGCGAAGTCTTGAGCACGGGAAAGCCTGTGTTCAACAGAATCGAAACGCGTCCGGCAGATAAATCGCATCATTTCATGGTCAGCAGCGTATTCCCCCTTACCGACGTTAAAGGCGACATTATCGGCACTATGCGTCTTTACAAAATGGTAACCCTTAAGGATACGGAACACGAATGGCAGGGCAAGCTCAAAAGCGTCGCCGCCTACATCCAGTCGCACTTCACGGAAGAACTGCCTCTTGAGATGCTTGCCACGCTGGCCGGAAATTCCGTTAGCCAATTCAAGCGGAATTTCACGAAGGTGTTCGATATGTCGCCGGGAAGATTCATTGTCAACACACGGATAAACCACGCCCGCAAACTTCTCGAAACCACCGATATGCTGATGTCTGACATCGCTCAAGAATCAGGGTTCTACGATCAGAGCCACATGACGAAGGCGTTCAAAACGATCCGCAAAACAACACCTGGCGAATACCGCCGCCAGCACCGCTCAATCAGCTCCTCTCACACAAAACCGTAAAACCCCTAGCTTCTCTACATCCGCGCATTGAATTTTGTGATATCGCTTGCGGCAAGCTTGTTGCCGCGAGGAGAGGCAACTACATCAACCGACACGCCTTTACGCTTTTTTGCGAGCATATCAAGTGTTCTGAGTCCAACCCAACTGTCAATCAGCAGTATCGTCTTTTTAGCCCTTCCAATCAGCTTCTCCACCAGCGAACACGCATCCCACAACTGCCCTTCGTAAAACACTCCCTGAATCGGGGGTAGTGCTGTTTGCAACACAAGATCTATCTGCTCATCATGTTTAAGGACTTTTCGCTCTAGACGTTCAAGTCTTTCATTGACAGCATATCCCCGCAAAATGTATTCTTTCAAAACCTTGTTGGCCCATTGCCTGAACCTGGTTGCAATCACGGACTTGACTCGATATCTTACTGAAATGATCACATCCAAGCTGTACAGAGCAACAGGTCTATCAGAATTTGCAATTAGCAAAAAATGCAAATTACTCTCCTTCTCAAGCTCTCCTTCGCTAAAAATATTTTTTATATGCCGGCTAATAACCGACACATCTCGTTGAAACAATTCGCACAACTGAGCTTGCGTCAGCCATACAGTCTCATTTTCAAGACGCTCATCCAACCGAATTGTTTCACTCGGCTAGTACACAACTATCTGATTTTCTGTTTCGTTAGCCATAGCAACTCCATCCCCTAATGCCAAGAGTTATATCAAATTCAGCGGCAGTTTTCTCATTTTTCACTCTACCTTGTCAGGCGAGTGCCGGCAGGAATTTATAGATGCGGCAATGAAATATTGTGGCTCAATAACGGTAGAGCGCGTTGTCCCCAACGCGCCGCGGCGGGCTGAGGACGGCCCGCCCTACCAATCCTCACAGCATATCATTGCCGG
>JAGBFY010000377.1 GCA_017936245.1 Kiritimatiellia bacterium | reverse complement strand
TTGCACCCTGAAAACGGAGTGTCACGGTCGGCGCCGAATTTTCCATCCCGAAGAGACATATGCTTTTGGCGCCGCGCTGGATCAGGTGAGTGGCGAGTCGGTATCCGATCTGCACGTTGTCCAATGTGACGAGGTCGTATCTGCTCCGCTCCGGCGGCGGCACGATGTCTCTGTCGAGAAGGATTACCGGAATGTGATGGTCTTCAAGAAAACTGATCACTCGCATTGTCACGGAAGACATGTTCTGCACACGTTCTATCGGTTCAATGAACACTCCGGCCACACCATGCGAGACATAGTCCCATGCAAGCGTCATGAAGCGCTGCGCACGAACGTCGTCGATTTCGGATGAGGCGTTGCCGAAGAGCAGAGTGTATCCCGCTTCGCTTGCGACTTTCGAGATTTCGGAGCAAACGGGAGTCGCTATTTCGCCTCCGGCTATGTGCGGCACTATCAATCCGAGCAGGCCGGTGACACGCTTTGCGAGAGGGCTCAGGTAGGTGCCGGAACCGTTTCTGGTTTCGAGTATTCCGTCTTGTTTCAGTTTCTCCAGTGCGAGTCTGACCGTGGAACGCGATACTCTGAATCGGCGCATGAGCTGATGTTCGCTCGGAAATTTTCTGGACGCCTCGAATTTTCCCCGCAAAATCTCTTTGCGGAGGATGGTGAATATATTGGCGTGGGCGCTGTTGCCGGAACTTACCGCGGTGTCATTCATGTGAGAATTATATCAAATCGTACGAAAGCAAGCTGTGTGTGCAGTCTGTAAGCGGTATATACAGCTTTGTGCTGTAAAGAGGTGTTTTATGCGTGTTATCTGCTACAATAGCTGTCATTTGCGTTCGTTGCGCACACAGTTCCCGGTCTAGGGTGGATTGGGCGGCAATGCACAAAAGGAGACATCAATATGACGAAGCTTCAAAAAATGATCGCCGTTCTTGCGGGTGCGGCTGGGTTTGCGGTTTTAGACTGCTTTGCCGTGCCGGTGTCCGGTTCGGATTTGAGCGACGGCGATACGATCTTTCATCTGCCGTTTGATGGCAGCATGGATTCGGTGTCGGTTAAGACATTTTCTTCGGCCGGCGGCGGCATTTCCTATCCGTCGGACGGTATCGCGGGTGTCAATGTCATTGATCGTTCGCCTGTGCGTGTAAACGGAAACTGCATGAAACTGGACAGGTCGGTGGCTTTTGTGGATGTAACGGATTTCGGATTTGACGGGCATATAACGTCGGTGACGGTCGAATTCCACATAAAAGGGGAAAGTACCGGATTCCCAGATGCAAAAAACTGGCCGCAGCTTATGGGAATCGTGGAAGGAAAAGAGTCTGATTTGCAATTGGGTACAACGGCCACAGGCGAGCCTTTTACGTTTCTGGTTCAGATCAATCCAACTTTGAATCCAACTGGAGTTCACTGTCGCCTCGACAGCGTGAATCCTATCAAGAGCTGGCCTGTGAACATTCCTGTGTTCGACGGCAAGTGGCACCGCGTCGTTCTGCAGATGGACAAGCAGCTTTCAGCCGAGTCGGCCGTTGCGGGTTCCGTCTTTAAAGCCTATCTCGACAATGTTCAGCTGTTTCACGGCAGTAAAACGATTGAAGAGTTTGCATGGCATGGACGCACGCCTTCGGGAGACAACAGGATTTTCCTGAAATTGGGTGATAAGAATTCGACATTTTTCATTGACGAATTCCGGATATCAAAGGGTGCTCTCCCTGAGTCCAAATTGCTTAAACTTCGCGACGATCCTGTTCCTGGAGACAAAGAAACGCTTCTGCATCTCGCGTTCGAGGGTGATGTTTCATCGAAGGTCCACTCACAGGACTCTCCGGTGCTTATCAGCGGCACGCCGGCATTTTCGCAGGAAGTGTGGAATTCGCGCGTCGGCACGGTCGGTGCACCGCCCCGGAGCGTCCGACGCCAGAACGGGCAGTCGCTGAAGGTGGATGGTCTGCTTAAGTTCAAGTTGCCATATTGGGCGATGCATCGCAGTGCGCTCGATTCCGCGACAATCGAATTTTTCATCAAGGGGGCGACGGAACCGCTGGCAAGCAAGTGGAGCGCTCCTGTACGGATATCCGAGAGCGATGTGCCGTTTCCTCTGCTGCTTCAGATCGATGGTTCGCACGGGTACATGCTTCGTATGGACGGGTACGAACCGATTCCCGGACGTACTGCGAACTCTGCCTTCGAGCAGCGGGCATGTCATGTGGGATGTTCTTTTCATGACGGCAAGTGGCACCATGTAGCCTTTACGGCCGTACCTCTCGAGAATGGAGCTACGGAGTTCTGCTATTATTTCGACTATGAGGAAGTCTACAGAGAACGAACTGAAAATCTGGCGTGGCGCGGCGTCGATGACGGTATGTTTTTAGAGTTCGGGAGAAACTTTAATTCGACATTCTGGATTAATGAAATGCGCATCACGAAAGGGGTGCTGATGCCGTCGGAATTCCTGAAGGCGATGCCTCCATCGGGGACCACGGTAATCTTCCGGTGAAGCATATCATGAAAAGAACCGTCTTTTTTGCGCTGTTTACGCTGTGGTCGGTCATCTCTGCTGCTGTTCCACGCGCCGACCGTCCGGTGAATGTCGACAGCTCCGGTGTTATGCGTTGGATGGACGACGGCGGCGAGGTCGCGCTTTTGGGTGTCAACTACTATGCGCCGTTCACTGTGGATTACATGGCGTTGATCAATCGCGGGTTTGATGTTTCTCGGGTCATGCGCGACGATGTCGCGCATTTTCGGCGGTTGGGAATCGGTTGCGTCCGCATACATACGTTTGACCGGCAGTTTTCGACACAGGACGGAGGATTTGTTTTCAACAGGCACATCGCGCTTTTGGATGAGCTGATCGATCTTTGTGCCAGCAACGGCATCTACACGGTGCTTACTCCCATTGCATGGTGGGGCGGCGTGTTCGCGCCGGAGAAAGCCGGTTTCTCCGCACAGTGGTCCATGCATGAGATGACAGCGGATCCGAAGGCATGGCGCGCCCAGGCCCGTTTTCTCAAGGAGTTCGCCGAACATGTCAACACGGTCACCGGAAAGCGCTATGCCGACGATCCGGCGGTGCTCTGTTTTGAACTTGTGAATGAACCGCTCTATCCGCCAGGGCATCCGGATGAGGCGGTGACCGATTACATCAATACGTTGGCTGACGCTTTGCGCGAAAGCGGTACGAAGAAGCCGATTTTCTATAATTCATGGAACGGGCGGAACGCGGCCGCCGGAAAAGCCCGCATAGATGGCGTGACGGGAAGTTTCTATCCGGGAGGTCTCGCCAAAGGGCGGGCACGTCCGGATGAGCGCATCCCCGGTCCTGACGGCTCTACAATCAAGCCTGATGCATCCATCGACCGCAAGGCTCGCATGATTTATGAATTCGACACTCCCGATGCGCCGGGGGCATACCTGTATCCTGCATTGGCGCGCATTTTCCGCCATGAAGGGGTGCAGGTGGCGGCGCAGTTCCAGTATGATGCGTTGCCGTTGGCCTCCAACAACCTGAACTGGAAGACGCATCATCTGAATCTCGTCTATACGCCGGCTAAAGCGCTTTCGCTGGCGATTGCGGCGCGGGCATTCAGTCTGTGGCCGCGCGGATGCGCGAGCGAGACTGGTTCGCATAAGCGGGTGTTTTCGCCTTTCCTCGTTGATGCCGAGCGGAATCTTTCGCAGATGGTGACTGAGCATGAATATCTCTACACCGCCGATCCATGCGATCCTCCGCCCTGTCCGGCGCGTTTGCGCCGCGTTTGGGGCATTGGGTCCTCCTCTGTTGTCGCCGCATCCGGCAACGGCATTTACTTCCTCGACAAGGCGGCTGACGGCATTTGGCGTTTGCAGCTGTATCCGGATGTCTTTACGGATGGCGATCTGTATTCGTACGATGCCGCTGCAAAAATCTCCGTCCTTCCTTGTGTGCGGAAACTGACCGTACGTCTGCCTGATCTTGGCGAATCCTATCGTGTAAGGCATGCAATGTCGGACGGGACTGTATTTGCGACTGCGCAGAACGGTGCGGTGCGGTTGTCTCCCGGCGACTATGTGCTTGAGAATGTCCCGGCGTATGATGCCGCGGCGCGTTCGGCGGTGTCGGGTCTGGACACTCCCCGGTACATGGCGCCTGCGGCGGAATCGAATCCATCCGGGGTGTCGTTTTCCCATGTGCCGACACGCTGGCGTCAGGGATGTCCGATGACATTCGGCGGAAGTGCGCTCGGGGCTACAAACATTATCGTGACGGTTCAGACGGTGGCGGGCGACCGTACGGATGTTTTCCCGGTGCGGCTCATCCGGGATGTGTCCGATTGGGATTTCTTCGACGCGTGTTCGGTGATGAAAACTCCGTTTAAACATACGACACGCGGTGTGCGCAAAAGCCTTTCGCGGGATGAGAACGGAACCCCTGCGTTGCGCATAACGGCCGATGCGGGTTCCTTCGACCGGGCGGACAAAAAAGGTTTTGCGGCGCAGCCCGTGTATTGCGAGCTGGACAGTTTCCGTATGCACTTTGGCGATGCAGGACGCGGAAAGGCTCTTCTCGTGCGGGCGCGTGCTGCATCGCTCGACACAAAGAAAGTCGAAGTCGTCTTTACCGGAGAGGACGGCGGCAATTGGGGCGTCGATCTCGCCCTAACTCCCCAGTGGCGCACAATACGTGTGCCGATCGAGGATTTCCGTCCGTACTGGAAGACGCGGCGCAACGACGGCACCCGGCCGGACATGAGCCGTTTGAAGGGGATTTCGCTTGCGTTTGGACAGTGGCTGTATGGAACGGCTCTCAACTGTCCGCACGGATTTGAGATATCGTCGATTAAAGTGGAGTTCTGACATGAAGTCGTTTGCTGTTGTTTCAGGATCTTTTGTCTCTGTGCTGTGCGTGGCGCAGCCGGTTTCGGATGTCTGCCGGTATCCTGCGCTGAGAGATGTCATGCTTTGCGGACGGGCGGGACGTGCCGTTGATGCATGTATCCAAAGCCGTGTCGATTCCTCTTGGGCGCGAGGTGCCATGTATGAAGAGGCTGTGACGGCATTCCGCACGCATTGGGACGACCTGCGCGGTGGCGGAGGCTGGCAGAACGAATACTGGGGGAAGACCATGCTCTGTTTTGCCGGAGCGGCGGAATATACGGGTGATCCGTCCCTGCAGAGATGGATGCTTGAAAAGACCCACGCGTTTCTTGATGAGTTCCAGCAGCCAAACGGTTATCTTTCCACCTATGCGAAGGAGGATTTTCTTCGCGCTCATCCGGAGGATCCCGACGCCAAACGGCATTGGTGCCACAATATATGGGGGCGCAAGTACACATTCTGGGCATTGCTTGAACTGCATCGCATAACAGGGGATGCGCGTGCGCTGGAGGCCGCGCAGAAAATGGCAGACCATCTGATCGCCCAGCTCAAGCGGTTGGGGTTGACCTTGGACCGCACCGGAGCGTGGAACGGAATTTCGTCCATGAGCATCCTCAAGCCACTCCTTGAACTGAACCGGCTCACGCGGAAGCCGCAGTACCGAAAGTTGGCCGATGACATTGTGGCGGCGCTTTCTGCTGAAAAGTCAGATCCTGGCGCGCTGCTCCACAATGCGTTCAGGAAGGATAAGATATGCGATTGGTATCCCGAGCCGGGCTTCTGGGCGAAATCGTATGAGATGTTGAGCTGCTTCGAAGGTCTGGCGGAATACTTCCGCCAGACCGGAAACCGGCATGGCTGGGATGGCGTCAATGCGTTTCATCGGCATCTTGTTGCAGAAGAGATGAACCCGATGGGGGCTGTAGGGCTTTTCGATCATTTCCTCAATGCGGCAAACCATGTCAACGGCATGGTCGAGTTGTGTGATGTGGTGCATTGGATACGTTTGAACCGTGAACTCTTCTCTTTGACCGGAGAGGCCCGTTATGCGGACATGATCGAAGAGTCGTTCTACAACGCTTTCCTTGCGGGGGTGACGCGTGACGGACGCTGGGGGGCGCATATCATCCGGTCGCATGGCACGCGTCACCTTTTCGCTCCGCCGCAGACGGGCATGACCGAGCATCAGTGCTGTCCGGACAACATGATGCGCACATACTTCGACTGGGCGCAGAGCCTTGCTGCGGAACATGCGGATGGAGCGCTTCTGCTTCTTCAGTACTGCGATTCGTCCATACGGCTGTCGGACTCGTCTATCGCGGTACGCGGCGGTTATCCCTGGTCCGACGGCCCTGTGACGGTGACGCTTGACACGCCACGTCCGCGGCGGCTGAGGCTGCGCGTCCCTGCATGGTCTAAGACTTTCTCCGTGAATGGTGCCGCGTGCAAGTCAAAAGATGGATGGTACGAGCTTTCTGCGCCGTCAGGCAGGAGCGCGTGGACGTTGGCGTTCGATCTGTCGCCCCGCATCGTCGAATGGACTGCACGGGAAGATGCCCTGCCGCCCTCTCCGCAGCACGAGAACTCCGTTACGGACATAGGGCGCTACACTGTACATTTCATGGAATGGTATACGCCGGAAATGCGCGGGATGTGCAGGACTGCAGGCGCGGCGCGGATCCTGCGGGGACCGCTTGTGCTTGCGAAAGGGCGTGCGGCGGGAACGGATCGGGATGAAACGCTCAACGCGACAACTGTGCGTGGCGGAGGTTGGCGCGCTTCCCTGCGGCGCGGCGCCGATGATCCGCAGAGCGCCGGCGTTGAGGATGTCTGGATGTTGACGCTTTCAGGCCCTCATGAAACGCAGAAGGTCGTGCCGGTTTCCGATTACGCGTCGGTTTCAAACATAGACAATCCTTCGAACTGGTTCTCTCTATGGTTCTGAGAAAAACGTCGGACAGCGCATTGCTACGGATGTTTTTTGCCGTAGCGGTGACGGTGTCGGTGAAAGCGGCATCTTTGGATTATGTCGATCCGCTGATCGGGACGGAGGGGAGCGGTTCCGAATATGGCGGGATGATGCCTTGCACCGGCGTTCCGTTCGGCTCGTTCCATATGGTTCCCATGACGCGGTTGAACCGAGTAGGGCAGTTGAGCTTTAATTCGGCGGACGATACTCTGATCGGGTTCATCCTCACCCGTCAGCCTGCCATCTGGATGGGGGACTGGGGGGAAGTCCGCATTCCGATAGAACCTGCCAGGATAGACAACGCCAGATACACGCCATATCACGGACAGATTACGGCGGGTGGACGAATGTTCGAATATACGGCTACGGCCCACGCCGCATGGCTTCGCGGCAACCTGCATGACGTTCGGCTTCTTGACGGGTACAGCTCCAACCGTGATGACGAGAATCTTGGGAGACCTCTTCCCAACTTCAAAGGCTGGCGGTGCGTGAAGCGCGTAAAGGACGGGCTTCAGATAGGCGTTTCGCTGATTTCGCTTGAACAGGCGCGGCGGAACCTTGAAGCGGAGATCGGGGAACGAAAGTTCGAGGAAGTCGTGGCGGGAACGAAAGCCGCATGGGAGACGTATTTCAGACGCATTGAAATCGAAGCCCCTGAGGACGTAAAGACAATCTTCTATACGGGACTTTACCACACACTGCTTTACCCACGCCGGATTGATGAGGACGGCCGCTATTATTCTGCGTTCGACGACAGGGTGCATGAGGGGATCATGTACAGCTGCTATTCTCTTTGGGATACATATCGCGCCGAGCATCCGTGGTTGACGCTGATTGCGCCTGAACGGGTGGACGGCATGATGCGGTCTCTTCTTGAAATGTATCGCGAGGGAGGATGGCTGCCTAAATGGCCGAATCCCGGATATACGGGCATCATGGCCGGCGCACCGGCCGAAATCGTTCTTGAAGAGGCGATCACAAAGGGCTTTACAGGCTTTGACCATGCGCTGGCGCGCGAAGCGATACGGAAAAACCGGACCGTCCCCCAACGGTTCGATACGGAGAGGCGCTGGCGTGACCGTGAAGAATACGGTCGATGCCCAGAGACCCGGGCGGGGTTGACGAGCTATCTTAAGCGTGGCTATGTGGCATGCGATGAGACTGACGAATCGGTGTCGCGGACGTTGGACTTTTCGTTTGCGGACAGGAACAGGGTTTACACGAATCTCTGGTGCGAGTCAGCGGGGATGTTCCTTCCGCGCCGCGCAAATGGTTTGTTTGATGCGACCGCCAAACGTGCCTATACGGAATGCCGCCCCGAGACGGCTGTATGGTGCGTGCCCCACGATCCGGAAGGGCTAGCCTCGCTCATGGGCGGGAAGGCGGCGGCAATCCGTAGGCTCGATGATTTCTTCGACAATCTGTTCTGGAGACCGGAACGCGGCAACATGTCGATTCACGGCAATGAGCCGTCGCACCATTGCGCCTATCTGTACAACCGTTTTGGTGCGCCGGAGAAGACTCAACGGCGCGTCCACGAGATACTGACGCGGTGCTACTCGAAAAACCGCCGAGGGTTCGACGGAAATGAGGATTGCGGACAGATGAGCGCATGGTATATCCTTTCGGCGCTTGGTTTTTATCCGGTAGATCCGGTGAGCGGATATTACGAAATAGGATCTCCGCTGGTCAAGAGTGCGAAGCTTCGTTTCGGGGCTCCGTATTCTGAGGCCGTCCTTGACATCAGAGTGGTTCATTACGCTCCGGACAGTTGGCGCGTAAGCCGTGTGTCGCTGAACGGGTCCAGCCTTTCTGAATGGCGTGTGCGTCATGCCGACCTTGTTAAGGGCGGCGAGCTTGTTTTCGAAATGATCCCTTAGCGCTCGGACAGGGGCCTTTTACTCCCGCGCCCTGGTTGAATTGCACCCCGTGACGGGACCTTCCTGCAATTTTCCTGCCCCGGGTTCTCCGTTTAAAAAAGGGTGTCGCGGCACGAGCGTTGAAATTTGGCGGAGGCTGGTGTATACTGTGCGCGTTGCTTTTGAGGAGTGGGTCTTTTTTTGAATATGGGTATGTTGCCCCAAACCGACTCTCAATTGCAGCACTGTAGCTTCTCTTTGGTCAATGAATGGGATGCTAATGGAGAAAAAAATGAAGAACATCTGGGGTTGGACCTTTGGAAATGCAATAAGATCCACTGCAATTGAAAAACTGAAGGAGCTTCCTGAAATTCATCGCGATCCGTTTGATCGACTTCTTATCGCACAGGCCTTAGATGCGGGGTTCGCACTTGTAACTCGCGATAAAATCATCCCGCAATATCCCTTGCAGACAATTTGGTAAGTTGCACTATGAGATATGGGTAATGAGAGATGAGTGATGAGAGGCGGCGGTATGCCGCCTTTTTTGTTGAGATATTCTGAGCAATCGGGCAGGGGAGAGATGCTCCCTTGCCCGTTTTTCTTTTGCGTCATTTCAAATCTCAAAGATCAATTGCGCATAATTATCAAAAACACTTGACAAAAAAAAAATGTAATGTGTTATAGTACGCAATGTTTCTTTTCTTAAGGAGGAAAAGGAATGCGCTGTATTTGCGGCGTGAACGGAAATGTGTACTTTTCCGTTCACTGAAAATGAAAGGACAGAAGCTGTGACAAAGAGAGAAGCTCTCAATGGAAAGCCGTATGCGGGAAATCCGCACGTACGGTTTGAC
>JAGBFY010000376.1 GCA_017936245.1 Kiritimatiellia bacterium | reverse complement strand
TCACCAGTGGGCGACACATACGTGGGGATCATGGCGAGAGACGAAGCCTCGCCCTTGAGACCGGCCTCCATCTCCTTCAGGAACATCGATACAAGAGCGCTGCGGTCAAGCGTTTTGCACGCAAAGCCGTTCGCTTCGAGAAAATCCTCAGGTGTCTGCATAATATCCTTTCTTATAGGTTCTTGTAGATTTGTTAGCAGATAACAAGTGATAAATATATCAAAAACCAATCGTTCAGGCAAGTGTGGGATCATCCCCTTACTTACGAATAATCGAACACCGATCCGCCAATTGATTCACGGAGAATCGAGTCGCCAGGTATCATGGAATGGTCGGTCACGGGATTTACGGCCTCAAGGACGGCAAGAAGGCGGCGCACTTCCGAGCTCTCGCGTCCTCCAAGATACGGAACAGCCTTGAGGACCGGCTCCACGACAGGCTTCATCACCGCAATCTCCTAGTCGAGCGATGTGTTGAAGATTGAATCGGCGTAGCCACGGTACGGATTGATCCAGCGCATCTCGCCGGCGGACACCTTCTCCCAAAGGAGAATCGTGTTCTCGGGCGACATGTCGCGGTAGGTCTTATCCCGGACGATGCGACGCATAAGGCGCGTATCCTCAAAGTAGAGCCAGCCGCCTTCATCCGCTGTGAGCTGCGTAAGGGTATTAAGATAAACCCGATACTTCAATCCATCCGGCACCCCTTCCGTAAGGACGGGATTGAGCGCATGAATCCCTTCAAGGACCACAACAACGTTATCCGGCGGAGTGAAAATCTCCGAATCGTCGAACCCCTCGTGCTGCACAAAATCGAACTTCCGGCGATGCAGAGGCGTTCCGGCGAATATCTTGAGCAGATCCTCCGAAAGCCTGTCACGATCGACCGCATCAAGATGCTCGTAGTCGAACTTGCCTTCCGCATCGCGCGGATTGCGGCTGTTCCCGACGAAATAGTCATCCGTGGAAATGCGAAGCGCCGTTATGCCGTTCGCTTCAAGATTCCTGCAAAGACGGATCGCCGTGGTTGTCTTGCCGGCGGCAGACGGCCCCGACACCAGCACCAGACGCACCCCAGGCACCCTTGCGGCGATGAGTTCTGAGATGCGGGAGATGCGTTCCTTGTGAAGCTCCTCTCCCTGCGCCACAAGATCTGCAAAACCGCCCGATGCGACGGTTGCATTCAGTTGCGATATCGACTGGAGATGGCGCGAATTCATCAGCGAAACTCCTCTGATGTGCGGCGTCCGCCGTCAAGAGCAGGGTGACGGTGCGCCCACACAGCCTGACGGGCAACACCAAGCAGAAGCGCCGCATCATCCTTCGTGACGACACCACGGGAGAACACGCGGTGTATCCCCTGCATCATGTGGTCAGCCTTCTTTTCATCCATGTAGCCAATATCCTCGAGCATCTCGCGCCACATCTTCATGAGCTGCATCTTCTGTCCCTGAGGCGCGGGTGGAGCCTTCTCGTGCGGAGGCTGATAGGAACCCGTGGCTGTGAACAGCTCGTATGCCGTGATGAGGACCGCCTGCGAAAGGTTTATCGATGTGTACCCCTCATGGACGGGGATGCGTATCAGATGGGTGCACTGGGCAATCTCCTCGTTGAGGAGACCCTTATCCTCGCGCCCGAACACAACGGCGACAGGTCCCGTAGCGGCAAGCGAAAGGATGTCCGCCGCACATTCGCGCGGAGCCTTCACGTGCTGGCGGTAGAGACCTCCGCGCGCGGTGGTTCCGACGACCGCCACACAGTCGGCGACGGCCTCTTCGAATGTTGCGAACTCCTCGCGGTTTTCAATGAGATCAGTCGCATGAACGGCAAGCCTGTTGCCCTCCTCCCAGCTGTTCTGGAGATTCGGCGCGGCAAGCCTCAGATGGCGCAGACCCATGTTCGCCATAGCCCTGCATGCACTGCCGACATTGCCGGTGTAGAGCGTGCCGACAAGTACGATCTTAATGTTATCCAAAGGATTCATTACGGAAGAAGACGCTTTGTCGTGCCCTTGAGGTAAGCCTTGCACATCTTGAACCCTTCGGCGTATGCGGCGCCACACTGGTAGCCACGATAGCGCGAGCAGGTGCGCACCATGTCAGCGAAGTCGATGTGATCGTGTTCACGCATCCAGTCGAGCTGTGAATGGTGGCATTCAAGCATCTCGATCTTGAGGTCGATTTCGTCGGAAATGTCCACGAACTCGTCCGGAACGAAGTTGACGCCCGCGAGCGTATCCATATAGTAGATAGGAACGAGCTTGGCGGCCGTCTTCGTCTTGGACGGCCAGTTGGGAAGCGTAGCCGTGAAAGCGGCGTCGAACACAAGCTTGGCAGTAGCCGTATGGTCCGGCATGTAGTCGTCGGGGTTGTGGGTGATGATGAAATCCGGCTGGGCGTACTGGATGAGTTCAACAACCTTGTTACGGCTCTCGGCGTTGTCGGAATATATGTCGAGGTCATCGAACACACCGCCGATCACTTCGATTCCAGCAAGTTTCCCAGCCTCCTTCGCCTCATTAGCGCGCATGGGGATGAGCTCGTGCGGCGGAATCACAACGTGTCCGAGAGATCCGTTGCAGAGATGCGCAACAACAACCTTGTCGCCACGCTTAACGCATTTTGCAAGCGTACCCGCACATGCGATCTCGACATCATCAGGATGACAGCCAACAGCCAAAACGTTCATTTGTATTCTCCTTGGTTTATACAGTTAATCTGATTGATTGAAAGTTGATTGAAAGGGATCAAGCATTTTTGATTATGCCGGTGCAAGCCTTGAGAACGCCCGCCACGTTAGCAAGGTCCGACGGAATGATCATCGTGTTGTTCTGTTTTGCCAGATTGCCGAACTGCGTCAGATACTGCTGGGCGAGCTGCATGTTCACGGAGTTGAGTCCGCCAGGCTCGTTCAGCGCGGCGGCAACCTTGCGGATACCTTCGGCCTGAGCATCGGCAACGAGAGTGATCTCCTTGGCACGGCCTTCAGCCTCGTTGATGCGCCTTTCGCGTTCACCCTCGGAAAGAGCAATCGCCTGCTGACGCTCGCCTTCTGCACGGTTTATCTTCGACTGGCGCTCGCCTTCGGACTCCGCGATCATGGCGCGCTTTTCGCGTTCGGCACGCATCTGCTTCTCCATCGCATCGCGGATGCTCTGGGGCGGCGTGATGTTCTTGATCTCGTAGCGCGTGACCTTAATGCCCCAAGGATCGCTCGCCTTGTCCACAGCGGAGACAATCGCTCCGTTGATTGCAGTGCGCTCCTCGAAGGAACGGTCAAGGTCGAGCTTGCCCATCTCGCTTCGCATCGTGGTCTGCGCAAGCTGGGTGGTGGCGAAGAGATAGTTGCCGATGCCATAGGACGCCTTCACCGGATCCATAACCTGAAGGTAGAGAATGCCGTCCACCGAAACGGCGATGTTGTCCTTGGTTATGCATTCCTGCGGCGGCACATCAATCGCCATCTCCTTCAGGGTATGGCGATAGGCGATCCTGTCGAAGAACGGCAGGAGGATGTGAAAGCCAGCCTCAAGCGTTGTACGGTACTTTCCAAGCCGCTCAACGATGTACGCCGTCTTCTGCGGAACGACGACCGCCGTCTTGATTATCGCGACAAGCACGATAACCGCGACAAACGCAAAAAATATCAGACCTCCACTTATTGCCAACGCAAAAAATATCAGACCTCCACTTATTGCCATGGCATACCTCCTTCTGTTATTCTTTTACTTTTATGGCTTTAGACGCTCAGCGCCGCCTTGTCCTTCTTGACATTGTCGACGCCGAGTCCGCCGAGCTTGGAAAGATCAACCGTCTCGATTCCGAACGGCTTCTGGTTCTTCCATTCGCCCTTGGTGAAGTCCGGAACGTCCACAGAGTTGGAGCGGTTGCGAACAGACCTTTCAGAGAGCTCACCGATGGAGCAGGATGCCGCCAGATCGTACACGTTGGTGTCGAGCGGAATCCCGTTCTGAAGGCAGTACGCCCAGCGCAGATCCATGAGGAAGTCCATACCGCCGTGGCCACCCACCTTCTTGGCGATGTCGCCGGCCTGCTTCCAGTACGGATGCATGTACGTGGCGCGGAGCTCCTTCTGCTTCTTTTCGTCGAAATAGCTGTGCACTCCGGCACCGGGCTTCTCCTCCCATCCGAAACGGACGGGCCACTCGCAAGTAAGCGCATCCGCACCGTACTTGAACGCGCCGCCGGTGAAGGAACCCTTCGTGCCGGTGATCTTGTTGATGCGGGAATACGGACGCGGAGACGAGACGTCGTGCTGGATCATGATCGAGCGACCGTTCACAGTCTTGACGAGCGTCGTGTTCATGTCGCCCATCTGCACCTTGTGCTCATGGTGCCAGTCACCGGCTGGATACTTCGCCTTGGCGTAGGACTCGAAGTTGAACTGGTTGGACTCCAGCGAAACAAGATAATCGAAGCGGTCGCCACGGTTGATGCCCATGTTCTGCATGAGCGGAATGAGACCGTGCGTTACGTACTGGTTGCCCTTGTGCGCAGTATTCCAGCGAAGGCGCCAATGGTTCCAGTATGCATATCTATCCTTGTCGAGATCGTTGTAGTTGTGAACACGAAGATCGTGGATGTAAGCACCCTCGCCATGGACAAGCTCTCCGAGAAGTCCGAGACGGCACATGTTAAGAGCAAGAAGCTCAGCCTCGCCGTAGCAGCAGTTCTCAAGCTGCATGCAGTTCATGCGAGTTTTCTCGGAGGTCTCAACAAGCTCCCAGCACTCTTCAACTGTGAACGCGCTGGGCACTTCCACAAATGCGTGCTTTCCGGCGCGCATCGCATAGAGCGCGATCGGAACGTGAAGCTCCCACGGGGTAGTGTTGTACACGCAGTCGATACCATCCCAGTCGCACATCGCCTTGTACGCATCCTTGCCAACGAACTCCCTTGCCGCAGGACGCTTTGTATCCTTGAGCCATTTCTGCTGCCCATCAACCGCGCACTGCCTCACATCGCAAAGAGCCGCAACCTCAACGCCAGGAATACTGGCAATGCGATGCACCGCACCGCGTCCGCGTGCGCCAATGCCAGCAACACCAACACGTATCTTCTTCATCGGCTTTGCGGCAAAACCAAACATCGACCCGCCAACGCCGAAACCAGCCCCCTGCTTTGCGCTCATGCATCCTGCCGCAACAGCGGCGGCACCCATCCATGCAGTTCCCTTGAGAAATTCACGACGGTTTGTTCCCATTTCAATTTCCTTTTCTTGTTGCTGTAGATTTAAAGTTCGACATGATTCGTCTCACGACAAATTTGCCATCAATTATACCACAAGCAGCCGAAAACTGATTTAAAAATGGAGGAAAACAATTCGGCAAGTTGTCGACTTAACTCACATACGCTACAACGCGCGGCACTAGTATAACGCGCGGCTCGCGCGTTCTCCTGAACGGACAAGCTGCCCGTTCTACTGAGTGTTATACAATGCGCCAGAGCAATTTAAGGGAGCACAACCTCAAAGGCTGGGTTGGAAAGCTCCGGAGTCGCCGATGGTTCGACAACCGTCAGGGAATCCGTCAAAGGATCGTACACAACACGACGATGTGCATCAGCAGACATCCTGCCAGCTTCAACTCTCCTGAAAGTAAAATATCTGCATTCAACGGAATCGCCAGGGACGGGTGGCGGAAGCGACAGATCCATCGCCGCCAGAGCCTCCTTCACATGGAGCTGACGCGGATTTCCGTTCGCATCCAGGCGTCCCCAGTCGTAGAGACGGAATGTGGTGTTGCTCGACTGCTGGACCTCAAAAACGGACGTACCCTCGCCGATGGCATGGACAAGTCCACCGGGGATGAAATAGCACTCACCCACCTTGGCGTCAAACCTGACCAGAAGGCTCTCAAATGAACCATCCTCCACTGCGCGAACGACATCCGCTTCAGTCACTCCAGGCTTGAATCCGGCAAAAATCGGCCCTTCCTTGAGAACGCACCACATCTCGGTCTTCGCCCTGCCGCCGACGGTCTTTGCGGTTTCGTCGTTCGGATGAACCTGGACGCTCAAGCGCATATCTGCGCAGATACGTTTTATGAGGACTGCCCCATCGTCGTAGAGCCAATCCTCGAACCCCCACAAAGTGTTGTGTCTCTGTCTTTCCATATTCAACTCCTGCGTGAACAGGCTATTGCACCGGCTGGAGAATCCAGCGCTTGTTGTACCAAAACCAATGTTCAGGCGTCTTCTTTATCGCGGCATCCAGCAACGCCATCGTCTCACGGGTCAAGCGCACGGAATCCTCCTTGCGCGAAAGCTCTGGATCAGGGCGAAGCGTGCCAAGATGATCGAAAACATGCTTGCCGTTCTCGCGGCGCATGATCGCCACTACAACCGGTGCGCCGACCGCTGTAGCAAAGGACGCACCGCCATGCGAGACGTTCGCCGTTCCGTTCAAAAACGGCACCTCTACATCTTTCGCGGGAACACGCAGGTCGGGAAGGATAGCAAAGCACTGTCCCTTGGAGAGACGCGCCTTGATCTCCGCCATTACGCGAGCGCTTCCGCGTTCGACCACATCAAGACCTTCCCCGTACTGGCGGTTCATCCATGCGTCTATGTAGGGGTTGCGCTGCTTTGCGGCGATTGCGAAAAGCGGCACTCCACACCGCGCCATTGCCCATGCAGCCATGTACCAGTTGCCGCTGTGCGGAACCATTATCACAACGCCCTTGCCTTCATCGGCTATTGCCTTGAGACGGTCCGCATAGACATGCACATCCCTTACGTGGCGTTCAATCCAAGCCTTGTCGAGACTGGAGGCGCGGATCATCTCCACTGCGCTCATCAGGACATTTGACAGCGACATTATCGCAATGCGCCGCACATCGCTGTGCGTCTTTTCCGGAAAGCAGCCTTTGATGCGCTCGAACGTACGCTTGCGCTTAAAGCGGACGACCTCCACCAGAAACCAAGCAAATCCCCTCGCCAAAGCACAGGCAAGGGGATATGGGATGGCGTTGACCACCGCACAAACTCCTCTAAGGAGCGCATATTCGGTCAACGCCGCTTTTTTTGATTTTACCGCCATCAATCAAGAACGACGGGCTTGTACTTCGGAACGAGCGTCTTCATGCACATCCAGCCGATGATGTATGCGACAGCGCAGTAGCAGAACACCACCATGTAACCGGCGGGCTTGCCGGTGTAGCCGAGGAACGCAAACGCTTCTCCCTGCTCGGCGGCATACGTGAAGAGCTTACCGGCGCTCTTGTTGACCATGAAGCTTCCGCATCCGGCGGCGAACTGTGCGATGCCTGTGAGCGTTGCGATCGTGGACTTCGGGAACATGTCACCGACCACGGAGTACACGTTGGCACTCCAAGCCTGATGGCCTGCGCAGGCAAGACCGATAAGGATGGCCGGCCACCATGCGCTGAACGCGCCAAGCGGCTGTGCGGCAAGGGCGAGAAGCGGGAAGCAGGCGAAGATGAACATCGAGACCATACGGCCTTCATAGGGGTTCATGCCGCGCCTGTCCACGAAGAACGTGGGAAGTTTGCAGAGATAGATCGAGACGAACGTGACGATCGCATAGAGCGTGATGATGAGAGCCATGCCCATTCCGGAGTCGCTGCGGTAGCCGAACTGGTCGGAGAGGTAGCCGGGCGTCCAGAAAAGGAAGAACCACCACACACCATCGGTGAGGAAGCGTCCAAGGATGAGCGACCATGTATGGCGAAGCTTGAACGCCTGGAGATAGGAGATCTTCGGACCTTCCGTCTTGGCGGAAGCAGCCTTGGCGTCAGCCTCGGAATCGGAGTCGGAGTTGATGTATGCGAGTTCGGCGGCGTTCACGCGGCTATTCTCGGAAGGCTTCTTGTAGAGCCACATCCAGAATCCCATCCAAAGGAAGCCGAGCGCACCGATTATGATGAAGGACATCTCCCAGCCCCAGAACTTTGCGATGAGCGGAATCGTGGCGGGGGCTGCGAGAGCGCCGACGGAGGAACCGGAGTTGAAGATCGATGTTGAGAACGCGCGATCCTTCTTCGGGAAGTATTCGGCTGTCACCTTGATGGCTGCCGGGAAGTTACCGGCTTCACCGAGTGCGAGCACCGCACGGCAGGCTAGGAAGAGCCACACGGAAACGGTGGTCATGGAGATCGCGGCGAGAGAGGCGATCTTGACCGCACCCACTCCGCAGATCGCATGAAGGCACGCGCCGAGCGACCAGATGAAGATCGCCCACAGATACCCCTTCTTCGTGCCGAGCCAGTCGATGAACTTGCCGGCAAAGAGGTTGCAAAGCGCGTAGATGAGAGAGAACGCTGCGGTGATGGTACCGTAGTCGTTATCGGTCCATTTGAACTCCGGCGCGATGAAGTCCTTCCACGTAAGGGAGAGAACCTGGCGGTCGAGATAGTTAACCGTCGTTGCGGCGAAAAGCATCGCACACACGACCCATCTGAATGAAGAAGGTTTATTGTTGTTCATGGCGCACTATTTTACCATAAAAAAACAATTCTGAAAAAGAAACATGTAAGTTCCTGTAATGCTCTGTCAGCTCGAAGTATTCACCGAATCCTTCTACTCCCGGATGCGTACAGCAGCCTCGCCCCAGAGAGGGAGATCGATCGGCAGAACCAGCATACCGTCATGCCACGTGAAGTCTATACTCCTCCATTCGCCATGGTCGGACATATGCTCTACCTTTCCGGGACGCTTTGCCGTCCGAATGCGCAGATCTCCGGTAAAATCGGGATTGATGTTCGTCAAATGAACGTAAAGATGCGCGTCACGACCTCTGCGGACCTGAGAGATCATGTTCTGATCGATGAGCGAAGCACCGTCGAGATCCCGCTCGGACAACTTTGCAAGCAGGTCGAACATGATGCGTTTTCTCGCCTCAGAGTGGCGGTAGCCTCCACCAAGACGAAAATGGTATGCCATACAGAGAATGCGTCCGCCGAGTGCATTTCTGAAAAACGTCGCGGCACTTGTCACCCTCGTAAATTCCTTCGCAGCCTTATATGGGCGCCAAACAAGCGATGAAAGTGTTTCAGCTCCGGCGACAGGTGAAAACAGCACTGGCTTTGACGCCGCCGGCAACGGCGCGTCCAGTCCCAAAGCCTCATGCCTCTCACCGGTAAACGTGCTGACTTCATCGAATTCTTTCACGCCTATCAGATCTCCGAACCCACGCTTTAAAAGCGCACCGACGGCTCCGCCTTCAACTACAACGCGATGGCGCATCATCCGCTTCAGCTCGTCATCGCTGAAACGATCGACCGTCTCCGCCGTTCCGAGCGCATACACGCATTCTTCATCATCCAGGTCGAACGATACGCGAAACGGGATACCGAACGCTCCGAACACCCGCGTCGCCCAGTTTTCCTTTTCAAAATATTCGTGCCTCGGAGTGAAACCGTCCTTGACATTGTCAATCGGGAAGCGTGCATGGCACGGAATCACAAAACCAACCTGCTCGCCGGCAACACTCGCCCTGTGGAGCGCATCGTAATAACCGCGATGCGCGGAGAGCACCTTAGTGTAGTTGCGCGACACTGGAATGTCATCGCGATGACAGTTGACCAGCCATATCTTTGCACCGGCCGCGCCCATAAACGCGCTCTCGGCCAGATTCGCGTGAAACGCCGCCGCCGACTTGGACCAGAGATTCTGCGGCCACGTATCGGCCTCGGAAAGCAGATTGCACCCTCTTCCCCTGTGACACTCGAATTTAGCCAAGGAGCGCACAAGCAGCCACGGATAGTCGTCCTTCGCGGAATGTTCGGTATAGCAGCCGTCGCCGAGCCGGAAAAACGGCTGCGATCCGCCGGACATCACGCGTGCATAATCCGGAAGACGGTCGCGTTCCCACACCCAGCTCGGTTCACAGCACCCACCGGGAATCGTGGGATCTACTTCATCAATACCGGCGCGAAGCGCCTTTAGAACCGTTAAAACCGTATCCTTCTGCAACTGAACGAAAACCAGATGATCCGAATGGTCGTACCGAAGTCCTGCAACATACTTGCGCATTTCATCAGAAGTGAATTTCCGTCCCAGGCGACGTCCGTATTCAGCGGCATGCAACGGACAGAAGCACTCGGCAAAAGGCGAAAACGCGCGAACGTCGTCGTCGGTAAGAATGACGGACGGACGCTCCGCCGCCACTCTGCGTCCGACCTCCCTGATGTATTCCTGATAACGGGCATCGAAGGAACAGAATCTGACCGCATCACCTTTGATGTTTATCGTC
>JAGBFY010000375.1 GCA_017936245.1 Kiritimatiellia bacterium | reverse complement strand
GGACTTGATGTTGCCCAATGTCGTGCGAACCGTGTAGATACTTCCCGAAATACTGCTCCCCACGGCATTCAGGAAAGGCGTTGGCGGTACTAACCTATCGGCAGACATTCCTCTGATGATATCTGCTGTATCCTTCACATTGTGGAACACCACCATGATATTGGGAATCAATTTATCTTTTAGAATCTTCTCCGGACTTTCGGAAACGCCGCTATCGCCAGACGTTCCTCTTTCGAGAGCTTCCGTGACAGCTTTAAAATTTGCGTATTGGTCTTTAATAACGTTGCCGAAATCGTACGCTTCCTGATTATTCGAAAGATTCCGGCATGGAATACGCGCGACGTTATCGATAAACCAGTCGGTGAACCCGCGCAGGCTCTCGTCATTAAACTCTTCCGCCAATCTGTTTTTGAATTCTTCGCTCTGATCACTCCTATCATACTGATTGATATAGTGTTCGAACGCTGTCATGACACCGCTCAATTGTTCCTCATTCTTGCCAAACGCATCCATGACCTGGGAGACCACCAGACTAAGGTCTCTCGTCATCACCCCACCGGGACGCGCAACTCCGCCGCCACGGGCGGAAGGCACCTCCAAATGAGGAAGCGACATCTGCTGCATCAACGTCTTGATCTCGTCCAGCAAGGCGCACATCTCGTTCACGGTTCCGCCCAGACGCATCTGGCACTGGTTGAAGTTGTAGATCGAACCCGGAACTTCAATGCCGTACTTCTGAAGAAGCTGCAGAGCCGCCGAGATGCGCATGCCGATATCCGATAGCGAACCCCTGTGAAGCACTTCAGCGAGATCCTTCGTGATGGCCTTGTCTTTGTTGGCCGCGTCAAAATCCGCTCGTCCCTTATCCGTCAGAAGTTCTCTAAAGGACGACTCGAACATGTCATGCCACCCGACCTGGGCCGCAGTGATCATTTTAAGCACGTGGACGCGTTCCAACTCGGTCAGATGCGTGGCGTTTCCGAAATCGATGACGGTCAGCCCCTCGCCGTCAGTCATGATGTTCCCGGCATGGAGATCGCCATGGTAGAACCCGTTGCCGAAAAGCCCCTCCTGCACCCATTTTTTCGTCAAATCGACGAGATATCCCTGGCGCTTGAGAACTTCATCATAAAGCTTGTTGAGAGAGGTCTTCAATTGGAATAAATGAACGATATTCCTCGCCTGCAACTCACCGTTCAATCGGCCTTTTATCTCGCCGATCTTCTCGCGCACGGATCCCATATAGCGGTCGTACGTTTCGCCCGGCGCCTTTTTGAGAACGAGGCAATCCATAGTGGGCGTCGCCAGCGGATGCACCTCCATCGAATGGAGATCTTCCATGCGGATTCCCTGAACATCGTTGTCGAAAATGTCTTTCTGCCTGAGATACAGCGGGCGCTCATAGACGTTGCGCCCGAAGTTGATGTTGGAAGCCTCCAGCGTGAAATCAAGCTCTTCCATGATCCGGGCAAGCTGCCCGGCGAAAGTCTGCGACATTCCCGGAACATCGGCGGCCGCCGTTTCGAATATCTCCCTCTCCCGGGTAATGGCCGTCTTGACCGTTGGCCTGAGAAGCTTCACCACGCACTCCTCGCCTTGAGGATTTTCGTCCGTGACCATACGGCAAAGGAAGGCCTGCCCCACCGATGCCGCCCCCAGCGAACGCGTGACTTCAATTGACCTTATCCGCCCCTGAGAGCGTTCGATGATCCGGTTGAGACCTGCCTTCACGAACTCATCCGGGATCGGCAGGAGGTTGGACTTCACATCCCGCAACGCGTCCGAAAGTTCAGGACCGAGAGCCTCCGGCGGCACTCCCTGAAGCATCTTCTGCAGAAGAGGTCCCGCACCCTTGAACAAGGCACCCAGCATCATGGCGTCCGTCGACTCTGAATCAGTCTGGCGGATCAGGCTGGCTACCATTCTGCGCTGCTCCTGGATAGACGACTTTGCAAAATAGGTGGAGAGGACGTTCTTCATGAATCGGCCGTATCCGCCGGAAACATCCGTCATCGATTCGGCGGCAATCTCTTCAAGCTCCATGGCCCAAACCGGATCCTTCGGCGTACCGGAAGTTTCGGCAATCACCCCGCCAAGGGTCTGCACAATCGCCTCTTGAACTGCTCCCATCGCCGTGCGCACACCTTGCTCGATGCGGCTTTCAAACCCGATCAGACCGGCGGTCAGCGCATGAAGCGCGGCGAGCAGCGCTGCACGATCCATGGCGGCGGCAATCGGATCCGCTGCCGTCGTTTCAACATAAACATCAACGGATGCCGCCCATTCTCCCTGCGGCTTTCCCGCCGTGTCGAGAAGAAACGAAAGGGTCTGCTCGAACCGCTCGTCCGAAGCGGCGCGCACAAACGGTTCCGGCAGGGATTCACTGATAAAGGCGAACGCGTCATCAAAACTGCCGGAAATGGTCCGGGGGAACGTTGCAAGAAGCGACGGATTGCGGACGATGGCGACGAGCGCCTTAACATGCTTTCGCATAACGCCGACCGTGCGCAGATCAGGGTTGCCAGAGTTGGCGACGCGGCTCTTGTCAAAGTCGAGCACGTTTTCGTCAAGGACAATCTCCGAAAGGAAGTCATGCACAATTTGAACCTCGCCGCCCGGAAGCGACACATCTCCGGCGGAACGTCCGGCGCGGGAGGTGAAACTGACAGGGACGGTTTCGAGATTCTCGAGCGCGTTGCACATTTCGGTGGCTTCGACACTCGTCATGAGTCTGGGATCTATATGGCGCTCCAGCATCGTCTTCACGGCTCTTTCCGACACCTCTCCGGTATGCAGACGATAGCGGCCATCGGCGACGCCTTCCGCAATCAGAAAGAGTTCTTTTGTGCCGACGCTCGCGAAGGCGGCCGGATCGATCCCGATGGCGCCTTTGATAAACCGCAAACACAGCTCGCGCGAACGGCTGCGGATCACAGGATCTGCCGTCAGCTCCGCGCCGCGTATCTGCGGCAGTAGTTTCAAAACGAGATGCGCGCCAAACTGTCCGACATGGCCGACGGCGTCATCTTCGAACATCTCGACGAATTCGCGCGCCGTTTTTGCGGCACAGAACTCGAAGCCCGCCACGTTGAACGCCATCACGCCCGATTCCTTCAACCGGAAGGAAACCTTCTGCCCGAGAAGATCGGCAGTCTTCACGTCTCCGGCCCGGCCTTCGGAAAGTTCGCGCATGACGGAAAGCAGATTAAAGACATCCTTGCCGGTAGCTGAAGTCATCGACGGCAGTTTATCGCCCTTCAGTACATCCGCCACATCTTTGGCCGCACCCGTAAGCAGATTCCCCTTGTCATTGAGATCATTCGTGCTTTTAAGTTTGAAGAGCCTGACAAGATCGTCGGTTGTCACATCCAAAGGCCGCTTGCCGGTCTGACGCTGGATGAACATCGGCGCATCCTCCAGTCTGTTGTCCGCCAGAACCGCAATCGCTGAAAGCTTTTGCAGCTGCTTGACTGAAATTTCGTTGATGTCGCTTCCGCAGTCTTTAATGTAGCGCAAAATCTTACCCATATCGCAAGTGCCAAACGACCACATGGTCGACGCCGCACGGGCTGACAGATCACGGGGATTGGTCAAACGAGCACCATTAAGACAAGTTCTTGCATTGACACGATTGCTGAAGCTATCGTCTATACGATCAGGCGTAAAAAAGTCACCCAGATTCCGACAGATTGGTTCTGGCAGGTTGTGATTGATGACGCCGCTCCTTAACGCCTCCCAAATTGGCTTACTGCTTGAAGAATCCACATTAACGCATCCACTTTTGATGTACCAGGCAAGGTCGAGAAACAGACGCTTGTCGCACCCTTCAAATAGTCGCATCCATTGCTCAGGCACATCCACCATCTCCTTGCTAAGAAGAGACTGAAGCTCTCGCAAGTGATCCCTCGTAATTCCTGGCACAAACCCTCGCGACATGCATATACAGAACGAACGCAAGACCTCCTGGAGGGGATTTACCATTTGCAATTCTCTCTTGCCACCTGCGCGGACTCTGTCACGGTATTCCTCTTCAATCTTATGCACGCCACACGAGCCTATCAGATCGACAATCCACTTGCGCGTTGGAACGGATGACTCTTGGTCAGCGCTCTCCACACTTTCAGGAGTGCCTATTTCAGCGCGTCTATCCTGCGCTGCAATCGGCGCATCGGCTTGAGGGTCGACGGATTCAGCATCTATCGCACCTGCGAATTTTGAAATCTCATCTTGCGTGAGAACGGTTTCGTCACCGATGCGGAATTCCGGATGGTCAAGATCCGCACGGTCGGATTGCAGAGAGCACAGAAATTCGTTGAGCATGCACCGGTACTCGAAGAGATCGTTCCGGGCCTTCGTTTTCTCGATCTCGGCACGGCCTGCCGCCGTGCTGTCATCGTAGTGTCCAATCTCTTTCTCCACCGCCGCGCGGAGTTCATCCTCCTCCGTGGCGGCGAGGCGGTAAAACTCAGCCTTGACGTTCGCGTACATCTGAGAAACGGTCATCTCTATTTCACTGAACGCATTGCGCTGAAGGAGTTCCGACGAAAACCGGTTATTCTCTATACAGACATAACGGGCCTTCACATCCATCGGCGTGCGCGGGAATACAGGCGCACCCGGCAGATTAAGATCGCTGACGAACATCAACCGGGCGGTGGACCCCGTAATGGTGTCATTGGCCGCTACGCTGACAGCTTTCGCTTTCCCGTTGAGATAGGCGGCCAATCTCCCTTCCGGATCGGGAACGGAGATTACTCGGCTCGAAAGCCCTTTCCCATTTGCCAACGCAGTAAAAGAAAGATAAAGGCGCAAGGTGCGCACGTCGGCGGGCGTATCCGCAGCCGTCCGGCCCGACATGAGCTGCATATAGATTTCGCGCCCGGCCCGAAGATCCGTCTCCACCTTTGACTTCAACCGGTCAACCTCTACAGGCAGATTTTCAGCGGAGATTCCTTTCGTGTACGCCGCCAGTGCCGACAGCGGAACATCAACCTCCTTGTCATGCAGCGGCATCTGTATCTGCATCGGCTGACGCCCGGAAGCGATATTCATACGTCTAAACGCATCTTCGACAACCATCGTATCCTGAAGACCTGACGCAAACGCGGTATCGATTGCCGTACGCTCATGAACATCGCTCGCCGCCGCCTTAGCATGATTCTGCACAGCGCCCATCACCGCGCGGATGCGCCGCATCGTCAGCGGCCGTGTGCTCGCGATGTCTCCATCTTTGGATTCCTTGAAATCGCCGATTTTAAACGCCTTTTTGACATCGGAAGGAAGCTCGTCAAGACGCGAAACATTGAACGCTTTCGTCAACGCCGTCTTGAATACGCGACGCACTTGCGTATTCTCCTCGCTCTTTGATGAACCAGACTGAAGCAATACAACATTCCGCCCGGCGAGCCCACTCTCTTCTTGGTTTGATATTCCGACACGCGCATTTGCATCGACAGCGCTGTGCATGTTAACCGCTGATTGAAACAGCCTAAGTTCACCGAGATTCATTGCCTGCACACTCCTTTTTCACAAAGAGCAATTTGACGTGTCTCAAATCGTTTAAATCATCTTTCCTGCTGTATTTGTCACTGCTATCCAATAGAGCGGAGAGCGACCTTTCTTTCAGTTGCCTTGTAAGATATCATAAACATGAGGTTGCTGTCAAATCCATACCTTAGGATATTTGCAGTAAATTATTCTCTTCCCAACTTTTTACAACTTTATCACTCTTAATGAACGATAAGTATGTTGCATTGGCTTCACCAATGCGTAAACCACAGCACATTCTCAAATGCAAACCGTACGCGCAATCCTGAAGTAATGGAAAAGTTCTTCTGGATGATGTACAACCTCTTCCGCAGTAATGATGCTTAGTTTGTTTGCAACTTCTGCATATATTTCTATCTGCGTTATGCATATCTATCGCATTTTCTGCATATAATCTGATATAATAATATGCAGAAAGTAAAGGAGCTTTATGCATATTTTTGATTACAGGTTCTTAAAAGATGATTTACTTCCTGCCCAGTTGGTAAATTTGCAGTAGTTCCGTAAATACGTCTCATTTGAAGGTGTGATCAATTCAAACAAAAGAGAATATTACGAATCATTAAGGCTCTCTTCGGAAGGTTGGAACGAGGGGCGGCCACGATACTTTCCTTTTCTTATTAACTTTCTTTTGACGCTTTACAGTTGCTATTCAGATTTGGACCGTCGGTTCGCCTCGGTTAGCGTGAAGCGAATGCCAAAAAATGCACGGATTGAACAGGCCGTGTTAAATGCATTTACACCGCTATCAAAATCAGAAATATGTCATCTCTTGCCAGATGTAAGCCCGACTACTGTAGAAGCCGTTTTAGGAAAACTTGTTTCGCAAGGAGTGATCCGTAAGATTGGGGCGGGACGTAACACAAAATATCTGCGTGAGTAAAAGGAATACTTAGAAGCCGGACTAATCACTAACCACTAACTCCTCACATATTCCTGATCACGTTCGACCGCGTATCGGAGATGCTCGTCATGAGGTTGGTCGCAGTCGAATACGATTCGTCTCGGCGATCTACCAGTGACTGCAGGCGAGTCATGTCCGTCTGCGCCTCGTTGTTGAGTCCGTCAATCTCCGACTTCACGCGTGAAAGCACCGCATCACACGTTTGCTTGTTGATAATATACTTCCCATTACCTATACTCTTCCACCCACCATCATTGGCATACCCGACATCACGCAACACCTGCGCCGTCGCCTCGGAAAACGCCACATCATTACTGCAGGCATCGGAACCTTCGGCATCGGAATCGAAACTCGTCTGAATTTTGGTCAATTCCGCCAACGCCTCGCCCAGCTCCTCTAAACGCTTGTTGCGCTGCTGTATGCGGACGGTGAGCGGTTCGACCTCCCCTTCCACCGCGACGGCGCGGTTCTTGGAGAACTTCACCATGAGATCCTGGAAATCCATCAAGTCGGTTTTTGAATTGAGCGTCACATTGTAGTCGCCGGCCTTTACGCCCCAGCGCGCTTCAATGTTGTCGATTTTATCAAGATCGATAGATGCCATAACTTCAGTCCCCTATCCTATGTTTCCGATCAGCGTGGAAGCTGTCGAATTTATCTTCTGCACAAGCGATGCCGCCGTGGAGAATGCGTTGTCGCGTTTCGAGACTAGCGACTGCATCGTCACCATATCCTGCTGCATCTCGTTCGTCTCGTAGTCGATTTCGTACTGCAGCGCCGACTGCGCCATTGTCGCATCGTCGCGACGCACCTTATAGTTCTCGTTCACCGGCAACTTCATGTCCGCATTCGCGCTTCGCCGGTATTTATCCAGCACCTGCGATGCCGACATCAAATCCGCATCCACCTCCGAGAGATCATCGCTTTCAGGTTTGTCCTTAGGCATAGATGCGACCGCTTTCACGATCACGGCAAGCGCCCAACCGAGTTCGTCGAGCTTCTTCTGCCTTGCCTCAAGGACAGCCGCATACGCCGAAGTCTCCGCCTCGATCGCATTCGCTTCCTGGAACATCGCAATGGACGCGGCCTTGACGTAATCGCAGCCCTTAACCCCCTCAACGGTGTAGTTCTTCTGCGGCACGCCATATACGCTCAGACCCTCTATGGGCACGGATTCGACCAACGCCATATGCGCCCCTTTACGCCTGAATCGCGTCGCGCATAGACTGCACTTCCGCCTGCAGAACGGCACGCATAAGCTGAATCACGGAATCGATAAGGCTCTGGCACTGAGAGAAAAGATCCTTCGCCTGATCGAGCATCTCCTGGGCCTTCTGCTGCTCGGCACCCACTTCGGTCGCCTCCGCGCTGATCATCTGGGACATACTCGAAACGCAGCCCTGCGCGACATTGCCGAGCGCGGCGATCATGTTGCCGAACATGTGCGCGCGGTTTTCTATGTGCTCTCCTTTCAAATATGCGAGATCATGCTGCATGACTGTATTCGCCTGATTGTAGTTCGCCTGCGCGACAGAAAGATCGGCAGCGAGCTGTTCCGGGGTGGAGTTCAGCGAAATCTCCTTTGCGGCATATGCTTCAGCGTATGCGATCTCCTCCGGAGTGGACGCCGGATTGTTGCGTATATCCGCCAGCTCACTCTTAACCTGCGTACGGTAGAGGGTTTTCCTGTCCGCAAGCGACATGTTCTTGAGATTCGTATCCGCAGCAATTTCAGTCTCAAGCTGCGCGACGCGCTGCTCCTGCTCGGGTGTAAGCTGCCGCGGGGCCTCGGGATTCTCGCCTCCTCTCAGATTGTTCAATTCAGCAGTCTTCGCATCGATCCTCTGCTGCAGCGCGTCATCGTCGAAAGCCGCCTTCGTGGACTTGGAGTCATTGAACGTACTTTCGACCTCAGTCTTGACCGCCTGATCTGTCTTTTGAGATATCTTCTCAAAATTTGCCTGGGCATCCTGCGGTTTGGTCTGCATTTCCGCCATCTTGAGTTCGGCCTTCGCGTTCTCCAGACCGGACATCTTATGGGCGTCCATCTGTTTGCTGAATCCTTTCCCCTGATAAGCCATATTGCCAATTTGCATTCCGACTTGAATCGCGCACACTGCAACGCTGCACACAAGCCCCGTCAACGCGGCTGTGCGCTGCATGTCCGCCTGAGTCTGGATGCTGTGCTGCACCTGTACGTTCTCGGCCTGGCGGACATCGCGGGCGGCATCGCGCATCTTCTGTCCACACTCAACAAGAAGCGCCATCAGCGCGTAGATGTCAAACATGACAGACTGCGATGCGTTCGAATCTGCGATTGTGGACGTCCCGCTCGCCGCAAGATTCTCACTGAGAACCTTCAGCTGCGCTGAGAGTTCATCACAGAACGCCTTGATCTGTGCGTCGGTAAGGTTCAGCAACGAACCATCCCCAAGCTTTTCACAGAACCCCGCTATCAATCCTTCGTCTATTTCGGACGGACTGTCAAGCATCGGCATGGAAAGCTCCACCGTGCGGACCGTGCCGCCTTCGCTCACGGAGAACGTGAGCCCTACGCCATCCTTGCCAGCATCGACCTTCACTCCCTCGATCTTCGTCGTGGATTCCTGGGAATTCACGGCATTGAGAACGCCGCTCCAGTCAATGACCGTATTCCCCACACCTGTCAAATCTACGCTCATGGAATGACTCCTTTCTTCTTGACTATGCCATCTGCCCCATTTTCTGGGCTATTTCGGTTTCAGTGTCAATCGCCGAATTTATGATTGAGGCGATATCTGAATAGATGTTCTGTATCTGCTCGAGAATCTTCTCGAGTTCTTCCTGGCTCTCCTCAAGCTGCTGCTTCATGACGGCAAGGAATTTCTCCATCTCCGTCGTCTCTGCCTGAAGCTCGCCGGACTTGTAGTTTTCGGCGGCGGCGACGCCGCCAGCCACGGTCGTTCCGATTCCGAGAGCTCCGCCGGCGATCTGCGCACCGCTCTGGATGGATTTCGCCGTCGCCATTGTTGCGGTAACCGCAGCCTGGGAAGCACCTTTGACAAGCCCTTGAATGGCGTTGCCGCCGAATCCCGCACCGAGCGAAATTGCGATCATCGCCAAAGCCATCACGATGGCCGCAACAATCTGTGCGCCTCGTTCGCTCATCCCCGCATCCTTCAGCGCGTCCGCAAGTTTCTCCGTTATCTTGTCCATGGCGCCGGTCTCGCTCAAAACGCACATTCCGACGGCCACAACGGCACCCGCCACGGCGCCGACCGCAACGCCGCCCGTGGCGACACACGCGGCCACTGCGATCGCGATGGAAACAGCCGCCATAAGCCAACCGAAAATTCTCGTTGCAAGATTCGCTTTTGCCGCCTTGTCCATCTGTTCGAGCGATTCCTTGATTTTCTCAATCTGTTCGGCGTGACGCTGATCCATCTCGCCCTTCTGGAGTTCAATGCGTTCTTTGGCAAGTTCCGCCTGATGCTTATCGGTCTCAAGCTGGAGATAGGAAATGAGCTTCTCGAGATCGACGGCCTTCTGGTTTGGGTCGCCGGGATTGTCAAGGGCGGGCACACCGGTCGCGCCGGTTGCCGTTCCGACATCTGCTGTAGCGGCAGTCGCGGCAGTGTTTGTCACACGTACGCTCGCCTGACTCGCAAGAAGCCCGGCGATCTCCTTCGCCAGAACCTGTGCATCCTCGGTAAGCCCCATGGCCTTCGCCATGTCGCTTACCTGATTCACATATACCGGACGCTGCGGCATCCGTTCATTCACTCCAGGCACATCACTCATGTCTTGCCTCCTTTTCCGTTCTCAAGAGGTTGGGAATGGTTTGATGGAAATCACTTCTCGCCGGCGATGAGCTTTTTAAGCTCTTCGGCCTTTGCGCGATATTCACGCCCACGCTCTGTATCCGTCGGCGCGAACTGTTCCAACGCAGCTAAAGCCGACAAGGCGTTCGGACGGTCGCTCAGGGCCAAATAGCATTCCGCCGCATGGTACTGGGGCTTCGGATCATGAATATCAAGGAATGACGCATAGGCAT
>JAGBFY010000374.1 GCA_017936245.1 Kiritimatiellia bacterium | reverse complement strand
GCCAGAGTTCTTCTCGCACAGATGACATCCCATGCAGCCCACCTGACAGACCTTGCGCACATCCGGTCCGCGAAGAGGGTTGTTGCAAAGCACATGAACCGTGGCCTTAGCCGGAACAAGCTCAATCACGCGGCGCGGACACACATTCACGCACTTGCCGCAACCGATGCAGAGACGCTTATCGACCTTCGCAAGACCGTCCACAATTGAGATCGCATGCTTCGGGCACACATTCGCGCAGGCGCCGTAGCCAAGGCAGCCGAAGCGGCATCCCTTGTCGCCACCGGCGACTGCGGCGGCGGCGGCGCAGTCCGCAATGCCGTTGTAGTCGCCGACGCGGATTGCGTTCGAGCGGGTTCCGCAGCAATGTACGATCGCCACGCGCTTTTCCGTTGCAGTGGCCGCAACGCCAAGAATCTTGGCAATCTCAGCCACGCACTTGTCGTCGGCCGCAGAACACGCACCGTTCGCCGCCGTACCGGCGACGAGCGCACGGGCGTAGCCGTCGCATCCAGGGAAACCGCATCCGCCGCAGTTCGCGCCCGGCAAAGCCGCAGTTATAAGACCTATGCGCGGATCCTCCTGAACCGCAAGATACTTGTCCGCAATGGCGAGCGCAAGCGCGGCAACCGCACCCACACCCGCAACAACTCCTATCGCAATCAAAACAGCAGTCATCTCTTCTCCTCGCTAATTTCTACCTACTAATCACTAATCATTAAATCAGTACGGCGTCTTCACAAGTCCACTGAAGCCCATGAACGCAAGGCTCAAAAGACCTGCTGTAACAAGAGCGAGCGCAATCCCGCGAAAACAGCGGGGCGGATCTGCATGCGCAAGCTTCTCGCGTATGCCGGAGAATATGACGAGCGCAAGACCGAAACCGATCGCCGCCGCAAATGAGAATAGCACACTTTCGAAAAACGGCGTGTTGTTCTTCGTGTTGAGTTCAGCAACACCGAGCACAGCGCAGTTCGTTGTGATGAGCGGAAGGAAGATGCCGAGCGCCGAGTGCAGAGGCGGAAGAAATCGCTTCATCGCGATATCGATGAACTGCACAAGCGCGGCGATGACAAGAATGAACACAAGGGTATGTATGTAGTCAAGCCCCAGCGGACGCAGGAGATAATGGTCAAGAAGCCACGTAACAGCGGCGGCGACCGTCATCACAAACACCACCGCGCCGGACATGCCGAGAGCGGTCTCCGTCTTCTTGGACACGCCAAGAAACGGACAGCAACCCAAAAAGCGGCTCAGAACAAAGTTGTTCACAAGAACCGCACCGATGATAATGACTAAATAACGCATGACCCGGAATTATACCATAAAACAGCTATGCAAAACGCACCAAAAAACCGCACATTCGCAATCGATTTTCAGATTGCGAATGTGCGGTGCGGTAAGATTGAACATTTACCACCTGTATACGGTTGTCGGCTGGACAACTACAGGCGCAGGGGCTACCACAGGAGCAGGCGCAACAACAGGTGCAGGGGCAACAACGACAGGAGCCGGGGTTACAACCGTAGGAGCGGGAGCGACAACAACGGGCGCCGGAGCAACGATATCGCGCACGATGGCTGCTGTTCCTATTGCCGCAGCAGCGATTCCCCATCCGCAGTGGTGACGGTGATGATGGTGGTGATGGGAAACGTGATGATGGCGAGGAGCATGATGGAAGCGGGGGCCGCCATGGAAACGGTGGCCGCCATGATGCCCACCGGGACGAGCGAATACCATACCAGCCATTGCCACTGTTGCGATCATTACTGTCAGTTTCTTGTTCATGTTTTCCTTCTCTTTCTGTCATTGTTGACATAATGGTTAGGGAATGTCTCCACGAAAATCTGACAAAAAAAAAATCGCGGACAGGAAAATTTCCCTGCCCGCAGATCTTCAAACTCTAAGTAATATCTTAGAATGCAAAATTAAGAGCCAATCCGCAGATGAAATTGTAGCTTTCATCCCACTTTCCGTGCGCCTCGTAATAGCGCGAAGCCTGACGGATCTGCCTATCAAACAGGAAGTCCGAATAGGCGACATAGCCGGAGAGGGTGAAGTATTCGCAGAAGTTCCACGCAAGCTCAAGCTTGATGCAGGTATCCATGAGACCGGAATGGTCAAGCGGCTCGTCGTTTTCCTTCCAGAGATAGTACCCCACGCGCTGTCCGTTGCCGAAACCCTGTCCGACCGAAGGACGGAGCGAAAGCACGGGATCGTCATCCTCCGACTCGCCGTCGATGAGGGAGAACGTATGGCCAAGTTCGAGATTCAGATATGTTCCGTTGTCGCGGTCGATATCGCGCTCATAAGTGAACTTAGGCTCAAGCCAGAGATCAGGAAGTCCAACCTCCAACGTAATGAACTGGGAATGTTCACCCCACACCTTCCCCATCGACTCAGGATGATACTCATAGCAGTAGTCCAGAGAGAACTCGATGGTCGTAGGCAGGAACTCGCAATCCTCCGGAGAGAACGCATGGGCGATACCTACATAAGGATCGAACTCCTGGTACCTGCCTCCACGGTTTGTATAGACGCGCTCCCCATCAATTCTATTGCGGCCGTACGGAGTGACGTCGAAAATGGCGTCAAAACCGACAAACATCCAGTCAAAAAAGGTGATGCAGGCCGACGGAGTCACGATCGGATCGTTGTTGTCGACAACACCATAACTCAAGTATTTCGAGTCAAGGGCAATCCCTGCCTCGATAGAGACGTAGTCGGAAAGCGAAGAGGTCTCCTCCTCAACTTCAACCGCGGCGTTGGCGTTAGCATTTTCCGCCGCCCACACACCACCGCAGAAAGCGGCCGCGCAGGCAACTGTTACCAGGTGTTTTGTGTTCATCTTTCTTTTGTTCCTTACTTGATCAGTAATGGTTGTTTTTTTTGATAAGTATATAAAATCTATTTTTAATCTATGATTAAAAATAGTAAATGTTGATTGAACAAATATTTATACATATTGGAGGCATCATG
>JAGBFY010000373.1 GCA_017936245.1 Kiritimatiellia bacterium | reverse complement strand
TACTGGTTGGCCCTCAGAACCGTGAGAACCATTCCGAAGAGAATTCTCATTTCCCGAATGACACAAGGCCATAGTTTGCGAACTGTATCCAAGAGAGGCGTACCACCGCATTTAAATCCGGTGGCAGGGAATTTCGAGGATCCTTCATGGGAAGCTGTCGAAAAGTTCGCCTGAAATACAGGGGGCAACAACTGAAATGATTCAACCGCCTTTATTCCTATAAGATTCCTAACCTTCGCCTAAGCTTCAGTCATAATCAGGACTATCTAAGATACTGAAAATAGTTTGACTATTGGCTTATGTTTGCCGATTTTGAGAGCCATTCCTGTTTTCAGCAGTATCCATCTCGGCGATAGGAATTATCTACACAAGTAAAAACATAGACGACTAAACAGTCGCATTAATGTGTACGGACAGCAACTATCACCCAGGTGACTTTAATGTTATTTAGGTTTTCGCCATTCTATTACTTTAGCATTTGCCAATATCCTACTTTTTATGTTCACCATTTTTAACATTTTTATTGACAACGGCATGGGTTGTGTGGTTTAATACACGTCATTGGAGTAACTGTTTCATAGATGAAGAACAACCTTATAGACAAGCTTTTTCAAGGCCTTTTCGTCGTGGCTTTTGTTGCTATTGTTGCAATAGGGCCGATGATTACCTTCCCGAAATACCGTCAGGCGAAGGGTCTTGATAAAACGTGTGCTGATTTGCAGTACCGTATCGATCTCAAGAAGAAAGAGATTGCGGCTGTCAAGGATAAGCAGGTCCGTTTCAAGACCGATCGCGAGTTTGTCGAAGGGTTGGCGCGTGAGAATCGTCGCGCCTTCCCCGGCGAGATCGTATTCACCTTTGACGACTGAGGTGTGTTATGTTGCGGTTCGCCAGGTTTGTCGCGGCCGTATTCGCATTCCCTTTCATTTGGGCGCTGTGCCTGACTTTTGTGGATGCGATCTACATGTCTTCAGGCAACACCCGAGTCCTTTTTTCAGCAGAGTCCATCGCCCTTTTCTCCGGCCTGATACTCTTCCTTGCGATCTGGAAGGCGTTCCCAGGTCTAACTCGAATATACGTGCTTGGACATGAACTGACTCATGCCTTGTGGGGGCTGGCGTTCGGCGCGAAGGTATCCAACCTGAAGGTGCGTTCCACCGGAGGCAGCGTAATGCTGACAAAATCCAATGTATGGATAACATTGGCGCCATATTTCTTTCCGTTCTGGACGGTGATTGTCGTGCTGCTAGCCCTTGCGGTCAGGGGAATCATTTACCTCGTCAATCCCGAGGCTTCATTTCCCGTACCCTGGCTCTGGATGTTTGCGGTGGGATTCACGTGGTGTTTTCACGCCTGCTTCACAATCCGTTCATTGATGCAGACACAGTCAGACGTCCAGGAGTATGGACGCATCTTCTCCTGGACGCTCATTCTTGCATGCAACATCGCCGGCATACTGCTGTGGATCGTCTGCACGACAGACGTTCCTGCTTCCGCTATTTTCAAATGCCTGTGCTCCCGCACCGCGGCGGCATATCAGCAGACATTCCAGTGCCTATGCGAATGGATATCACCGATCTGGAAAGAAATTCGAGCAGTGTCAGCATGATTGGTTTTGCAGGTTGAAAACAGACTGCTTCCATATTACTCAATACTTATATTCCAGCTCACTTTCAGGACCACCATAGCCGAACCTGAACACATGCACAACCCGCTTTTCGGGTTTCACCGCCACAAGATCAATCATCATGTCCTTGGATCTTTTGAACTCCCATACACACTTGGGATCTCTTGCTCCCATGCACGGACAGTCCGCCGGAACCGTACCGTATCCTGGACGCGTGACCCAATTCACGCCATCGATCTGCATATTGGCCTCAAGATGCGTATGCCCAAAGAACCCGCCCACAAACGAGGCTTTGGAATCCGCGAAATCCCACTTTATCCCATCATATTGACCTTTGATCGGGGGGTTGTGGAATCCCTGCACCAAATTTCCCCGGTGATGCGCAAAGTCATCCACTATCTGCATGAATATCCCTTCGCGACGCAAAGGTCCATCATCAAGTCCTCTACGCCAACGCCCCATTATTCCGGGAACCTGGATGTGCTGCAGCGCAATCACATGCCATTCCTCGGGAACGGTAGCCAAAGCGTCTGACAGGAACTGCAGCTGTTTTCGTGAATAACCGGCATATCCCTCATCAGAGGTATTCAAGAACACCGCCCTGAACCTCTTTGCAGGAATATCATAGTACCCCCATGTTCCACATTCAGAAAGCACAACCTTGTGTCCCGCTCGCGCAGTGATCCCCCGGTTGAATGTATCACCGAACTGTTTGGAGGTATAACGCCCCTTCGCATGGTCGTGATTTCCCATACTGAACAGCACCGGCAACGGCTCTTTTTCATAAACCCTCACAAAACCGTCAATCACGGCCTGTACATCGTTCCATTCTGGCTTTACCCCCAGGATGTTTATATCAAAATCCAAATCGCCCAAATTGACAAGGAAATCAGAGTCAGTGGCATGGGCGATCGCACGCTGGAAAAGAATGTGACTTTTAGGATCATTCCAATTGGGCGGATTTTCCGCAAATCCAGGCTCATGAGAATGGACATCCGTAATTAGAGGGAAGGCAACTGTTTCATCTTTCCCGCACCATGCATTGTAACGTGCGACACCCGAACGAATCCTATCCGCAGCCCAGTCCGGCAACGGAATCCCGTCCACAGTCCAACTCGCCCTCGAATCGGCATGAAGTCCAGCAACTGCAGCCGATGCCACGGCTGCGCCGATGAAACCTCGACGCGAAACCATGCCGTCCGTCAATGGATCTACTGACCGCATCACATTTTCCGAAGGCTTGTCATTCATGGACATTTCTCTCTACAGGGAACCATGTACGATAGTAATTGCCGCGCCGCCATGGATTTCCCGCAGACGCATAATCGCAGAAGAACACAGTGGAAGGATTGACCGCCTCAGGGTTTTCAGTGTGCACACCGATGGGGAGCACAGCCGAAAACGCCATCCACATATCCTCACTGGGGATGCACACAGGAAAAAACCTGTTCATGAACCACTTGTTTTCGATCCCAACGCGAAACGGCTCCATCAGATCGCCATCCGCGAAACGGCTATCCCTGGCTAGCAGAATCGGCCCACGAGTGAATGCCACATGCTGGTCAACAGTGTGCGAAACGACAGGCATATCAAACTCGATCTCAATCACATCTCCATGACGCCATTCGTTATTCACGGTGAAATACCCACCAGGCTTCACTCCGGGAAGTTCTTTCTTGTTGAGCCTAACGACAGTCTTCTTGCTCCACGCAGGAATGCGCAAACGCAACGGCACCACACCAACACCCTCCGTATGGCTCACTATCCTCGCCTTGTTCGAGCGCGGATAGACTGAATACATGTCGAATGCGACATCTCGCCCATCCGGAAGATTCCCTTTCGCCCGTGATGACGAATAGAAGTTGAATGTCATCATCCCGTTATGCACATAGAAGAACTTCTTGAGGAAGCACAAAAAACCACGGGGACCGTTTGCCGAGCAGCAGTCTGTATGCATGTAACAATGATCCATTCCCCTCCAACGGCTTCCGGAAAGAGGCGTATAGGCGGCAAACTTCTTCCCGTCCAGACTGAGCGCGGCAAGATATGCATTGTAGAAGGTCTTCTCAAGCTGATCTGCCCATCCGGGATCATCTGTCACTTCGAGCAGCTTTTCGCACATGCGCATCCAGGTGGTTGTCACACACGCTTCTTGAAGATGAATATAGGGATGGTGCTGCTTCTTGGCGCCATGAAACCAGGCCTCGGACGATGCACATCCACCTGCAAGGTTCACCTCTTCCTTGATTATGTCTCTCGCGGAATTCACTGCCGCAGTGAGAAGGTCATCGGGATTCTTCATCCAATCCACATCCGGCTTGAGACCCGGTTTGGCCTTCACAACGCTCCAATACTCGATAAATCCCTGATAGCAGCTCATCATCTCGTAGGCTTTCCAGCGATTGTTCTTTATCGCATATCCGCCGCTGGTATCAGCTTTGTTCCCATGGCCGTTGCGATCAGCCACCGGAACGTTCTTGAGAGCAAGGTCCAGCAATCGGGGGCCGGCAGCAGGCTCAATCATACCTTTAACAATATATGTGGCGAAATCGAAATACTTTCTGTCATCTGTACGATTGTACAGCCACACCACTGGCTCGAGAATGGACGAGCTGGCAAAGCCCGACCAGTATCCGGTTTTCCAGAGTTCAACCCCGCGCTTTCCGTTCGGTCCCAGTTCAGCGATAACATAGTCACAAAGACGGCGACATGCCGCAATTGCCTTGGAAGCCTTCTCCCGCGAATCGGCAGACTTCTGACGGGTCATATAATCATAATAGTGAATAAGTCCAAGCATGGTATACTTCATGCCCCACACATCCCATCCTTCGCCACAGCGCAATTCATCAGGGTAATTCCCTATGTAACCGCTCTGCTCCTGGCTTGCCAGAATGCTATCGACACCGCGATCCACAAGCTCGCCCAGTTTCTCGGAGCCAGTATATACAAGGTACGGCATAGCCGCATGCATGTATTTGCCCCAAAACTCCGACTGCCAACGTTCCGTGCGCTCTGTCTTCTCGGCAAAGGGAGCGGTTATGTAGTCAATGTCTCGCTCGACTATCTGGTGGCTTATCATAGCGTCAAGTCGATCGCCTATATAGCCTTTGAGATGTATATTGCCGACATTCGACAGCGACCCTGCAACCACGGAATGCCCCGCAAAAAGAAGCATTGCACAATATCTATTTTTCATTGTATTCCTTTCGTTTGAGATTTCATTGATATTTTTATCTTACACTCAGAACAAGTCCTTTAACGGCGGAGTCAAGCGCGCCGGTTCCACACAAACGGCCACCATCGGTCAACGCCGAATGAACACCGGAGACCTTGGCTCCATCCATCTTGAGATAACAACCTCCCAGCACCCCGAGGTAATCGAGATGCAAAATTCCTGGCTCCTTCACCACAAATGTGGTTTTGGCAACAGTTTCTTTTCCCAACGGAATGAGTTCCGAATCAGGGATGGCTGTCAAAGCCACGCTCCGCACACGCAACTGCAACTCCCCATTGTTTGCGATGTCGACAAAATGTTCTCCCTTCAAAAGACGAGGCAATGTGAACGCATACGTAAAGAACTCGTCACTGTTCACTGTAAACGACCCGGTTGGGACACCATCAACGCAAATCGACACCTGAATTGCAGATCCCGCAGGATTTCCGACAATGCAGTTAGTGGTACTGCCGCGATCGACCACAGGGCCTGCGGCATCGATGGCAAGGCGGTACCACCCGTCGGATTCCGCCGCCACCGCATATTCAGACTTTCCTTTCGGCTGAACACCATCAACATATTTAATTCTGAAATCATCCACAATCGCAACATATTCGTCCATCGTCGGAGCATCAAGAGAAACCTTTAGCTCCTGCGGTCCTTCATTGATGTCAAACTCAACGGTGCAGGTGCGGTTCTGCTGCGTCTTCGGATAAACAGCGGTGACATTTACACCCCCGACCGACACGAACACACTATGACCTGTCAGACGCGGTGTAGCGGATGATGCACTCCCGGAATTGCCTCGGTTCGCATACCGGAACGAAAGACGGACTCGACCTGAACGTGGAACATTCAACACCTGAGACACTGTGTCTCCCGTCAAATTATTAATCGTCAAAAAACAACGGCGCATATCTTCGAACGACTCGCCATCAAAGCCTGCCTCCCACCACCAATAGGAACTGTACAGCGTAATGCCGCATGACGTTGATTTGGCCCTGTAGGTCCATGGCGTATCCTGGGGATTGCGGATATACCAAGCATTTGCCGCTGCATATATCCTTTCCATGGCCGAATCAAACCCTGCATCCATAATAGGCACAAATTCACCTGCCTGAACCAGCGATATACAGATATCCGACGCCGTGTAGGCCCGGTATGCTGTTGAAACTGCACGACGCATTGAAAAATTTAGACGATGCGAACCAGCCTTCAGGAACGGCAATGTGAATGTGTACGTCTTCGGAAGATTCCGATCGCCGCGGACATCATCCTGCACAGCATGGTAATACTTTGCCATCTGCCCATCAAGATTAAACTCCGCTACAAGTTTTCCATCCTCCTCTTCACCTTTTACGTCACGTGATATCGTCATTGAAACACGATAGATGCCGTCTTGAGGCACATTGAAGGTTTTTGTCGTTGTCGTCACCAACTGCGAATCCACATCATACGGAACTGTGACATCACCGAAATCCGACGCTATATTGAAATCAGGTGACAGGAAAGGTTCCGGAATCGGCGCCCCAGCCGATGTGGCAGGAGAAAGAACAGAGACGCCGTTGGTAACATAGACTGTCGCCCCTGCAAGCGTTGACGGATCAAGACGCGTCATTGTTTCCGTGACAGAACTGACGCCACCGCAAGTTTTACGGCTCTTCGTGCATGACTGTGGGTATTCGTTCGCGGCATAACCTCATTTGACCCCCTGTTTCATTGGCTGCGGGGCTT
>JAGBFY010000372.1 GCA_017936245.1 Kiritimatiellia bacterium | reverse complement strand
GGCTAAACTGACGGCGGAAGGTCTCGTGAATCCGCGTCGCGGCGTGGGATGCGTTGTGCTTGGAGCAAAAGACCGCGTATGGAAGGGACGTGTGCTTTTTGTCGTTCCGGAATCCGACGGATCCTATTTTACCAATGTGATGCTTGGTACGGTACGGGAGTCGCTGATGAAAGAAGGGTGGCTGTTTCATCAGGTTACACTTGGATGTGACAGTCAGGAGAAGCATGATTTCTCGCGTCTTGACATCGCTTTGCGCGTTTCGACAGATTTGGCGCTTACACTTTGGGAGCGCAAGGATATTCTTCATGCGCTTTCCAAGGCAGAGGTTCCGTTTGTCACAATCTCTGAGAGTCCGAGCGAGATCCCCGGCTGCGCGGGGCACATCCGGTATCCGCATCGGGCGTTTGCCCGGGATTTTACGGACGATTGTGCAGAGGCGGGCATTCGGAGCGTTGAGCAGGTCGGATTCATGCGTTCATCATATACCGCTGCGTCGGCGCTTCGCCGTGCAGGTATTGATGTAAAGGAGACGGTGATACCTCCTGCAAATGGAATGGCATCAACGATAATGGATGTGAAGCAGCCCGTCATGGATGCATTCATGAAGCGACTTGCCGGCGGGAAGGCCGGAGCGCATCTGCCGGATCTATTCTATTTCGATGACGACAACGTTGCGGAGGCTGCATTGTCCGCACTTGCATACAATGGCATAAAGATACCGCACGATGTGCGCGTCGTGGCGTTCTCCAATGCCGGGCTTGGTCCATGCTTCCCGGTGCCGCTTGCGCGTGTGGTGATGGATCCGGTTGCGTCAGGTCGCACTGTGGCACGTGCCGCACTCTCATATCTAACGGGCCAAGGAATCCCGTCTGATGCCGTCATCAAACCCGCGTACATGCGCGGTCCATCATTTCCAGTCGAAAACCTTACAAAGAAAGGATCAAAAAGATGAAACTCAAATGCACATACAGCATGAAACTGCTTGCTATTTTATTTATAATGAATAGTAATAGTGTTGTACAGGGAAGCATACAGGTGACTAGTTCAAATGGTGATATTTCGACAAAGGAGTTTTGGCCAAGTGGAAATATTCCAGAATCCGACATTGTGGTTTTTGCTCAGTCAGGTGGTAAATATACCGCAACTGCGGATGTTACATTGGGATCTGTGAGAATTAATCAGAGTACGACATTAGATCTTGAAAGTTCGGGTAATCATACAATTAAAACTTCAAAGTTTTATATCGGGTATCAAACCCGTGCTGCCTATCTCAAGGGTGGTATGGTGGACTTATCGGGTGTGTCTATGGGGCCAGATGGTACTACACAGGTGAATGACGGCGACTTTATGGGATGTGTCATTAATGGAGGGACCTACGGTACCATTATTGAGCTGTCTGGATGTATTGTGACGAATGTGAACCGACTCCGAATCGGGAATGGTGGAGGTAATAATCAGCTTAAGATAACAAATTCCTCCCGCGTCCATTCGAAAGGATCCTTTCTGTGGGCGAAATCTACTGCTGGGAACGGATTACTTGAGGTTTCTTCCGGTGGACAGCTTTACATAACTGGAAGTCTTTATGACGGTTATACTGATATTAATAAGGTTGCAGATACCACCAATCGCATTGTTGTAACTGGAAACGGATCGAAGGTGTCTGTAACCGGAAATTTTTATATTGGAAGCGACTATGGACGCAATTCTGTTCTTGTGTCGGAAGGAGGAGAGCTGATTGCGTCAACCAAGTTTTCTCTTGGAAATGGCGTTAATGCCAATACAAATAGTGCAGTTTTTGAGAAGGATGCCAACTTTTGGATGCGGGATATCAATGTTGGAGAATATGGATCTTGCGGCAATGTGCTGGAGTTTCGTTCCGGCGCTTTCGGTACAATCGAAGCCGGTGGACGTGTTGGAGGATGGAAGGGTGCGGGAAGCGACAATATGATTGTTGTTTCCAATGCCACAGTGTCGGCAACAGGAGTTCTTGGCATAGGTGCACCGTCAAGCGAGGTTGATGTGTCGAAAATGTCGGGCAATGGACTTGTGATTCAGGGACGTGAGACCTCTTTATCAATCACAAGCAGTCTTTTGCTGAAGAATCGATCCTATCTGAGAATTGAGGTCCCCTCAAATGGATATGCCGACGGGTTTACGCCTTTATCTGCCAATAAGGTTACGTTTGACGATACCTCATCATTGGATGTTGTCGTGGTGGGCAGTGTTGGGTTCGTAAACAATTTAAGATTGGTTTCGGCACCTAATGGAATAACGGTGTCCGAAGCTGCGCTTGCAGCTGCCAATGCGAATCTGTTCGAACAGACGAACGGTAGAGTGCGCTTGGCAATTGCCGATGGTGGAAATGCCATCGATTTGAGAGTCTCAAAAGGCATGGTTGTTTCTTTAAGATAAGGTGAAGTTGTGAATATGAGAAGGATTGCATTTGCATATGCTGCTGTATTGATGCCGGCAGTTGCTTTGTTTGCTGGCTCCAATTGCATTGATAACGGCGACTTTGAGTCGTTTAGGACAGATGGATGGGTGGAAGGTTGGCGATGCGGCAGGCGCGAAGCGTGGACTGTGGCTAAAGGTGCCGGCAAAGATGGTTCTACAGCTCTCGTATGGGAGTGTCGGGATGCTAAGGCTCCCAAGGGGAATATTGTGCGAGAGATTACTCTCAAGCCTGGCAAGATGTACTTGATCGAGGCGGATATCTTTGTTGAAGGCGTATTGAAAGGTCCGTACGGGAAGGGTGCATTTGTCTATTTTGAGCGGTTTGCTGCTGATGGAAAGAGGCTTGGAGGTACGTATACCGAAGAGGTTAAGTCGACATCCGGAGGTTGGTTGCGTGCAAGCACAGTATCATCGCCGATTAATGCCAAAACGACAAGGGTTGTGGCTGGGGTGCAGGTGACAAAGGGTTGCATGGGTAAGGTTCGTTTCGATAACTTTTGTATTCGTGAATTTGATGTCAATTCCGCTCCAGATCCATCCAGTCACCTTTACCGGTATTCAACTGACCGCGCCAATACGAATCGTTGTGTATGGATAGACGCTGAACGTAGAACTCGCGTAGGCGGCAAGCCGTTTTTTCCGCTTGGTACATATGGGGGGCTGGCTGAAAAGGATATAATCCATTTTAAGGGAAGTCCGTTCAATACGGTGATGTCATATCGAGCCCCAGACCGCAAGGCACTTGATCGAGCGGCGGCGAATGGTATCAAGGTGATCTCCGGCGTAAACCATATCTTTGCAGATAAGAAGGAGCGTCCGCGTGGCGTCAATACGCCTGCTGATGAACGTGCGTGGCTTGAGCGGTATGTTGGTGAGGTGAAGGATCATCCCGCGCTTTTGGCGTGGTATGCGGCGGATGAGATACCGGTTACGCGTCTGCCGGAGCTTGTTGCAAGACGAGACCTTCTTGAGGAACTCGATCCGGAGCATCCTGTCTGGTGCGTGTACAACAATACTGCGCTTATGCGCCATTATGTGCCAAGCTTTGACATTGCTGGCGCAGATCCATATCCGGTTCAGGAAGGGTCGGATATCGCGGGATCCTCCCGTTGGACTCGCGAGACGGTTCAAGGCAGCGGCGGAAACCGCGCCGCTTGGCTTGTGCCGCAGATTTTCTCATGGAGCCACTACAACCGCAAGGGCGGCGTTCCGACGCGTGAGGAGATACGCAATCAGACGTGGCAGTGCATTGCTGAAGGCGCGACAGGGATCATCTATTTCAAGTATGGTGACCTGCTCAACAATTCCGATACAGGGCGCACGTTCGAGGATCGCTGGGCGGATGTGACGAACGTCGCCTGGGAGGTGCGAAGGGCGTTTCCGCTGCTTCTCTCATCCGATCCAGCTCCAGCAGTCTCCGGCACGAATGACACGCTTTGCGCACGTGCTTTCGCCAAGAATGGACAGATACATCTCTTGGTCGTGAATGCGTCACGCAAGAGAGTTGACGCAAAGATCGAAGTGCAGAAAATCGGCTATCCGACGTATGAAGCCGTCCTTGAACCGTTGGAGGTGCGGTTTGTGAATCTTACGGATCTTCGTCCAACGATTCCCCAGCATCGAATCGGAAGGGATGCGTGGTATGCGCCGAAAGGATGGTGGGAGCGCAGACACAGGGAGAAGCTTGCCGAAATCGCCGCCGGACCGAAAGAGTACGACATGGTATTTGTCGGTGATTCCATTACGCACAACTGGGAAGGCTGGAAGAATGCCGACGAGGCGAAGTTCATTGATGCGCTTCACGACAACGGAAAGGGCCGTCTCAAAAACGGTTCGCGTCCTGCCGCCGACTCGTGGGATGCAATGGCGGCTAAATACCGGGTTCTCAATCTCGGATACGGCGGCGACTGCACGCAACATGTGCTTTGGCGGATCGCGAACGGCGAGATGGATGGCTATAAGGCGAAGAATGTAATGCTGATGATCGGCACGAACAACTCAGAGCGTCCGGACGCTGTTGTGGACGGGATCAGGGCTGTTGTGGATGCGATACGCAGCAAACATCCAGAGGCAAGGATTCTGCTCTCGGCTATTTTCCCGCGTCAGGCGTCTTCGCAGCACAAGCAGAGGAAACGCAACGATTACATAAATTCCAAGATTAAGGAGCTTGCCGATGGTGAAAAGGTCGTGTGGCTTGACTTCAACAGCCGGTTTTTGAGACTGGACGGAACGCTTACGCGCGAGATGTTTCCCGATCTGCTCCATCCGGCGGCGGAAGGTTACAGGATATGGTTTGATGAGATAAAACCGTTTCTGACGGGGACGGTGCGCGAGGCTGACATTCGCGGTCCGGAGGCGTGGCTCGAGTTCATGGGCGGCAATGTGCGCAAGGATGGCCTCAGGGCGGATCTTGAGGCGATAAAGGCTGCAGGACTCAAGGGTGTGCATTTCTTCCACATTTCGCGGGCCGGAGTCTGGCCGGATTGTCCGGAGCAGATTCCGTGCATGAGCGAGAAGTGGGGCGATGTGGTTTCGTTTCTCGGCGACGAGTGCCGCCGGTTGGGGCTGCGTCTTGTCGTACAGAACTGTCCGGGGTGGTCGCAGTCGGGCGGACCTTGGATAGCCGTCACGAACGCAATGCGCGAGGCTGTTTTCTCCCGCACGGATTTTGCCGTCGGTGACACGGTGCGCCTGCCGGATATCCCGAAGAAATATGCCGATGCAGATTCGGATTGGCGTGACATTGCGGTACTTGCCTTCCCGTTGCCTGAAGGCGATGGCACCGGAGAACTTGTTCCGGCGTCTTCGAAGCGCGATGGTGATGCGGAAACGTACGAGTTCGCGTCTCCTGTCACGGTCCGCACGATAACACTCCCGAGTCCGAAGCTGTACAACAACAACTATACGTACCATGCCCCATGGCTTGGCGTCAGGCTTGAGGCGTTTGATGCGGGCGGCAAAGCGCATACAGTTCTCGACACGCCGCTACCGACATCGTCATGGCGCGACTATGTACTGCCGCTCACTCTTGCCTGCGACGAGTTCACCGCAAAGAAGTGGCGGTTTACGCTGCGGCACAAATATCCGGTTCAACGCTTCAAAGGACCGAAGTTCTTCTCGGAAGCCCGCCATACGGACTGGGAGATGAAGTCAGGTCTGGTCCTCCGTTCGCTCCTTTACGAAAAGCCGCCGAAGCAGTCGTCCTCGGCATGGGTGGATGGAGCGAAGATTCTGGATATAACGCATCTGCGTAAGCCTGACGGAACATTCGATTGGAAGGTTCCCGAAGGGCGTTGGACTCTGCTTCGCGTCGCCCACGTGAACTCAAAGCGCGTAAACTCTCCCGCACCGAAGGAGGCAACCGGTTGGGAATGTGACAAGCTTGCGCCAGAAGGGGCGGAGGCGAACTTCAACGGATACGTCGGCATGCTTGCGGACGGCCCGCTTAAGGGCAGGCTTGATGGAATGCTTGTGGACAGCTGGGAGTGTTTCGGGCAGACGTGGACTCCGCGTATGGAGCGCTATTTCTCGGATGCCAACGGATACGCAATCCGGAAGTGGTTGCCCGCATTGTTCGGATGGGTGGTGGACAGTCCTTCCGAAACTGAACGTGTGCTTACCGATTGGCGCCGGACGATAGGCAATCTCATCACGAAGAACTACTACGGTCATATGGCGAAGCTCGCCCGCGAACGCGGAATCGGCATTCTGTACGAGACGGCGTTCGGCGACATAATCTCCGGGGACATTCTTGAATACTGGAAATACTCGGACGCTCCGATGTGCGAATACTGGCTACCGCACAAGTCGGTGCTGGAAGGTCATGTCGGATGCTATGCATACAAACCGATACGTCCGTGCGCATCGTCCGCACACATCTACGGAAAGCGGCGTGTGACGGCAGAGGCGTTCACGGGGTGGGGGATTTCCTGGAAAGAAGACTTCAAGGAACTGCGAGATGTAGCGAACCGTCATTTCGCAAAAGGGGTCACGCATCTTGCTTTGCAGAGCTATACGCATGCACCTGCTGTTGACGCGACGCCGCCGGGAGGTTGCATGGGCGGCTTCAACGGTACACCGTTCACCCGTCTTCAGACATGGTGGAGGCATATGCCGGAATTTACTGCATGGCTTGCGAAATGCGAAGAGCTTCTTGAAGAGGGATTGCCGTCCAATGACGTGCTTTGGTATCTCGGTGATGCTGTGGGACACAAGCCGGACGAATACTATGAGTTCCCAGAAGG
>JAGBFY010000371.1 GCA_017936245.1 Kiritimatiellia bacterium | reverse complement strand
TAGGGGCATCCGCCCTTGCAGCATTTGGCGCAGTTCTCAGCGGCGAACTCAGGGTTGATTTCCGAGACAGCCATACGGATCATCTGCTTAAGTGCCTTGCACTTGGCCTTCTTGCCGATGGCGCAGAGATCTGCAGCCTGTTCGGGATATGCGCACCAGCGAAGCTGGTCAACGCAGAGCTGCGCAACATACGTATCGGTCGCAGAGGCCACTGCTTCAAGAAGCGCCTTGGTCCAGATCTCCCGCGGGGAATCGCTGAACCAGTTCCAGAACTCCCACCAGGAAGGCTCAGCCGTCATCACATACTGGCTGACGGCGGCGATCTGAACCGCCACCATCGGATCTGTGGCGTAAGCGGTCTTGATCTTGGCGAGAATGTCCTTGGCAGCTTCTTCGCTATCCGCAAACGAGGCAAGAGCATCCTCGGACGTCTCGGTCTCAAGCGCATTGCGGTTGGTGTTGTGCCATTCGACAGCCATCGGATACTGCTTGTCGGAAGCCATTCCGGCTCCGTAGTTGGCAAACGCGTTGGGATCCTTCTTGCCTGCGGCGATGGCAGATACGGCCACCGCGCCGATCATTGCTGTAAAAACAAGTTTCTTCATTTCAAAATCTCCTGTATGAAATCAAACCTTATCAGCCCCACATCTCCGTGCGCCACGGTTCGCGCATGGACTGGTAGAGGAACCTGTCAGCCGCCGGATCATTGACCGCATGAAGCGTGACGGGATCGAACTCGAAACCGCGTCCAAGACGCTCGGCGGCGATTCCGAGGTTGAACATCGTGCAGGAGCGGAATCCGTTCGACTCGTTAAGGGCAAAGGTCCTGCGCGTCTTGCAGCTGTCGATGAAGTCCGTCTGCTGAGCAGCAGGCTTGGGAAGTTCCTTGAGGGTTTTGACGACCTTCTCGTCGGACCACCAGCCGTTTGCGTCCTTGATGCGGAGCGTGGAGCTTCCTTCGCCCTTCTTGTACACGCAAAGCCCGTTGGAGCCACGCAGAAGCGGCTCATCCTTGAGGGACTCGTCACCGTCGAGAATCACTTCGGTGCCGTCATCGTAGGTGAGGGTGATGCGATCGAAGCGGCCGACGGCCTCCGGGTGCTGCTTTGGACCGACGTAGTCCACCTTGACGGGACTCGTCTCGTCCTTGCAGAGGAGGTACTGGAGCGGATCGAGATAGTGCTGGGCCATATCGCCGAGGCCGCCGGAATCGTAGTCCCAGTATCCGCGGAAGGACGTGCCCGCACGGTGCGCGGTGTACGGCTTCCACGGAGCCGGACCAAGCCACATATCCCAGTCGAAACCTTTCGGAACCGGCTCCGCCGCGGCGTTCACACGACCGGACCAGCCGAACTTCCAGGAGAAGCCCTGCCCGGCGCCGAACGTGCACTTGATCGGTCCGTTGCCGAGAAGGCCGTTCTCGACAATCTGACGGATGGGTTCAACCGTCGTGCCGAAACCGTAAAACTTGCCCTGGAACCGGAACCACGTGTTGAGTCGGAACATGCGCTTGCGCTCCTTCACGACCTCCATTACGCGCTTGCCTTCACCGACTGTGCGGGTCATCGGCTTTTCGCACCAGATATCCTTGTCGGCCTTGGCGGCCATCACGCTCATGCAGCCATGCCAGTGCGGCGGCGTGCAGATGTGGACGATATCGACATCCTTATCGGCCAAAAGCTCCATGAAGTTGCCATATGCTTTGATCTTTCCGAAGCCGTTCTTCTCAGCCGCGGCAAGACCAGCCTGCACACGGTACTCGAACGGATCGCAAACGCCAATCAGTCGCGAAGCCTTGTTTGCGAGGTGGTTTGCTGAACGCGCAATGGAGCCAAAGCCGATAAGCGCACGGGTAAGCTGGTTGGATGGTGCGGTCGCGCCGTGCAGGACGCTCGCCGGCACAATGGAGAACGCGCCGAACGCACCGGCACGCCCAAGAAAATCTCTTCTGTTAATCATGGTTGAATAGTTCCTTTCCTGTTCAATTGGCTGAAAGTATATCAAATCACGGCAATCCAGTCACGCCGATTTCAATCAAAACGGAAATTGCCATTCTAAAAAAACCTGATTGCCGACTGCATATAAATCAGTGATCAAGATGATACAAGATCACGACGAAGATAGAATATGCGAGCCAGTAGTATCACAATCGCCCCTGTGAGGTAAAAACCGCCGAGCGAAGACATGCTTATCGACATGTTATCTCCGGTCAGCTTGGCGATGAACGGCAGAACAGTCGAAGAAAGTGAGCCGAACAGGAACGCGATGCACATCATGACACCCACTCCCGAAGCGTGATAACGAGGGTTCACCACGTCAAAGAATGAGGCCATGAAATTGGAGTCGTACACTCCGCGAAACACCCCGAAACCGAACATCGCAACGCAACACGCCGCAAAAGACGGGGTCATCGCCATCCATACTATGAATGGCACGGCGCATGTGAGACCGGCGATTCCGACCTCAAGCCTGATGCCGGGACGCACCTTTACCAGTCTATCCCCAATACGGCTGCCTGCCATGATTCCCAATGCCGCACCGAGATAATGCCAGAACACCGCATGGAACCCCGCCCATTGACGCAGAAACGGGTTTGACTCAAGAAACTCGGACTGGAGATGCGTCGGCATCCAATTCTTGAATCCGATATCCACATAGATCATCATCGCAAGCGCAATCGTCACGCAAAGCGCAGTGGGTTTCGAAAAGACCGACTTCAGCGCCTCTCCGATCGAGGGCTTTGATGATGCCGCGGACGACACATCCGGCTTGGTGTTGCGCAGGAATACAGCAAAACTCCGGCAGAATTACTGCCTCATAACCACCGCCCATTAGCTTCACTTGTTTCATACCGCACCTCCTCTTTTGAAGATGACTTCAGAACCGGCCGGATAACCCGGCCGGTTCTTCTGTGAATCAGGGTGTATGGAGAGAGCCATCCGGCAAACGCATCTCCGTCCAACCGGTTGCTCCGGTTTTGGGAGGATACTTTGCCGCAATTTTTTCATCAAATTCAATGCCAAGGCCGGGTTTTTCGTTGGCCAGCAGCAGTTTGCCATCTTTGCAGATGGGCGAGCCGGGGAACATCTCCGTTGTTGCCTCCGAAACGGCCCCATAGAACTCCTGAATGCCAAAGTTGGGGACTGCCAGATCAATATGGATCTGTGCCACATGGCCAATGGGAGACATATCCAGCGGACCGTGGAATGCGGTTCGAACGCCAAATGCCTCGCAGACCGCTGCACACTTCTTTGCGCCGGTGATACCGCCGATCATGCTGGGATGGACACGAATGAAGTCCAGCAGTCTATCCTTCACCAGCGGCAGCCATTCTGTGCTGTTGACAAACAGTTCACCCAATGCGAGAGGTGTCACACACTGAGAGCGCACATTGCGCAGCCACTCACCCTGCTCGGGAGATACCGCGTCCTCCACGAAGAACATATTGACCGCTTCCAGCTGTTTGATCACGTATGCGGCATCCGCAGGGTCAACACGCTCATGGATATCCGTCATGAGTTCAATGGAATTTCCGTACTTATCACGCAGAGATTCCATCAAATCGACAACATTATTGACATATACTCTGGGGTCATAGGTAAACACCTTGTTGCGCAGGCAAAGATAATCGTTGCTGTCGCTGGGGCCCTCAAAAGAC
>JAGBFY010000370.1 GCA_017936245.1 Kiritimatiellia bacterium | reverse complement strand
GCGGCGCGTATTTTTACCATGGGAGACACGAAAACGATGTCTTTCTCGGTAATGCCATTGACCGTCCTTCTGACATCGGCGGCTATCTTGGCGTTGGCGCAGGTGTTTATCTGAGGGGCAGTTCTTCTGCGCAGATAGCCGTATTGACAGATTCGCTTGTTGCCGAGAACATGTCACCAGGGTGCGGAGCGGGGATAGGAATAGGTTCGTATGCCGCCGTTGAAGGGTGTTCAGTGGTGAGTAATCGCCTTTCGCATGTGAAGGCTCGCGCGTACTATCAGATTGGCGGTGCGGGCATTTATGTTAAGAAAGCCAATCATTCTCGGATTGCCAACACGCTCATTGCGGAGAACCTCGCCACAAACGAGCTGAATGTTGCACAATACGCAGGCGCGATTGATGCAGTCGAAGCCCAAAACCTCGTCATCTCCGATTGCGTTGTCCGTGACAATGTTCTTCAGATGGCCGGGGCGTTCAGCTTCATAAGCGCCGGAGGATTGACGGTTTCGAATTGTGTGGTGTTCGGGAATGTGGCCACAGGCGAAGTTTCTGCAATCCGATTCATTACGAATCAAACCAGTCCGGAAAATTGTGCAATGTCATTGATTGCCGACTGCTACATCATTTCAAATGCTAATCTGCGCACGTCGTCTCTTGCCTCTGCCGGGGGAATTATACAATACTCCGGTGCACAAGCGAATAAGGAACAGAGTTTAGGTGCTCCATTGATCGTGCGGAATTGTCTCTTTGCCGGAAATCGTGCATCCAAAGCTTCCGCCGGATGGGGCGTAAGGGCATCGATGAGTGCCAACGGCACTGCTGTTTGCAATGATTTGCTGACGTTTGACCACTGCACTTTTGCGAAAAATAAAACTGATTTAAACTTTCCGAAGTTTGTCCAGTTTACAAGTGATAAATCAGCAGGAAATGTAGTTTTTAAGGGGTGTGCATTTTGGGAGAATCGGTATTGGAATAGCGGTTCGAAGCTTGCCTATATTTCAACAGATTATACTGGCGCTACCTTCATGAACTGCTATGCCGACGTCACGAACGCGGCGTTTGTCGTGACGGCGGAGAACGGCAATATCGGTGGTGAGGATGCCGGAGACGTCAAGTTCGCAGATGCCGACGCGTTCGACTTCCGTCTGCAACCGGGCAGCTGTCTCATCGACAAGGGCGGTGCGTTTGAGCATTGGATGGGGACGGGACGCAGAAAGTCCGTGCATGACATGGGAGCGGGCTATGTGATCGGCACTCTCGGCAGATATGGTGTGACGGTCGGACGGAGGCAGAGCAATCCGCGCCGCTACGGGAAGGCGAGCGACATCGGCTGCTGCGAACTCTGGTGGGCTCCGGGTCTCGTAATGTCGGTCAAGTGACGAAAGGATGCTCAGGTAATGAAAGCATGTACGTTGTGTTTGACATCGGCATTGGCATGCTGTGCGACGGGGGATGCGTGAAGATTCCCGCCTCTCTGGATTATGTCTGGGTGCGATTCTGATGAAAATGAAATTTGCTTTGTCAGTCCTGCTTTTTGGTTGTCTGTGCATTGGCGCGTCGGCCGATGATTCCTGGAGCCGCGCAGGGGCGGAAAGGTTGGTTGCGCGTTGGTGCGATGCACTCGTGGCGCGTCAGATATCCGGCATGCCGGACAGAATGCTCGAGGGTGGCATCGCCTGTCCAGCCTGCGGCGTTCTTCACGGGCGCATATGCGATCTTGTCTATCCGTTCGTGTACCGCTGGGCGGAAACGGGCGACGGCAGGTTCCTGACGGCGGCGGAGAAAGCGGTTGATTGGGCGGAGGCGACGATGCGCCGCCAGGACGGCGGTGTCTATAATGACTTCCAGAGTCTCTGGTGGTGCACAACAACGTTTGCGCAGGTTGCGCTGGGCAAGACACTTTTGCATTACGGGGATCGGCTTCCTCCGTCCACGCGCGCCCGCTGGATGGAGATATTCCGGAGAGAAACGGAGTTTCTGGACGGACGTTTCACCGAGAACTTCACGGAACACATAAACTTGAACTATCCAGCCGCGTTCTGCGAGGCGATGGCTCTGGCGGGACAGGTGTTGTCCGATCCAAACAAGACGGCTCGCGCAAAGGCGATGGCCGGCAGGCTGCGGGCGCAGTTCCTTCCAGATGGACTCGTGACGGGAGAGGGGGCGGCAATGCCGCGGCGATCGCCGTGCGGTCGTGCCTATGTCGATCTCGGCTACAACCTTGAAGAGACGCTTCCTGCGCTTCTTTCCTATGCGGAACTGTGTGGAGACGAGGAGATGAAGACCCTTGTCCTGTCGTCCGCCGTCGCACACGCCGAATTTCTGCTGCCGGACGGCGGATTGGACAACTCCTTCGGCAGCCGCAGCCCGAAGTGGACGTATTACGGCAGTCGCACTTCCGACGGCATGCTGCCGGTTCTGGCGGCTTTGGCGAAGTCCGGAGTTCCGTGGGCCGTACGCGCCCTTGACCGCCAGCTCAGGCTTTACGAACGCTGCACTAATGCGTCGGGGCTTCTTGCGGGCGGCGTTCAATACGAAGTCGCCGACGAGCCGGCCTGCGTGCACCATGCGTTCACCCATGTAAAATCCCTGGTCGATGTCCTTCGCGACCGGTCGATTCCGATCTCAGTTCCGTCGGCCAGCCTTCCGCGCGAGCATCCCTATGGGCTGAAGAGATTCCCGTCAATCGGCGTCAGCCTGGCGGCGGTCGGCCCATGGTGCGTCACGTTTGCCGCCGGAGATTCGTTCAAGATGAAAAAGTTCGGGCAACGTGTGACGGGCGGCGGGCCTTCGCTGGTGTGGCATGAATCAGCAGGGCCGATTCTTGTCGGAACGATGGCCGACTACGATATCGTCGAGAAAAGGAATATGCAGGATTTGCGCCACGAGAGGAATGTTCTTTCGATGATGCCGCGGCTCGAAACCGCAGACTTGTTCAGTACGGCTCGTGCAACGAATGCAGTCGTTTCCGCCAGTTGTTCCTCGAATGTCGTAACATGCACGGCGAACGGCTTCCTTACGGGCCCGAAAGACGAGAGGGGGGCGGCATATTCGTTCGTTTCGCGTGTAAGTGGAAGCGAAGTGACGCTGGGGGGCTCTTGCAATGCAGATGCGCGGATGATCCTGCCGGTTGTTGCCTTGCCAACGGACAAGATAGAGATCGATGAAGGTGTCGTGCGGATTTCGCGGGATGGTTCGGTTGTGACAGTCGCGTCTGATCTGGAGTTCTCACTGACGAAGACAGACCGCGGCGACCGTGCCTTTTCTCCGATTGCAGGTTTTCTTTACGCATACTTAACCGCTCCAGTTGCTGGGGGGCGGGAGTTCTCCGTGCGAATATCGGTTGAGTTGCATAGACATTAAGAGAGGTAAACAAATGAACAAGAAAATACACATTGTGTTTCTGGCTGCGGCTTTCGCCGTTTTCCATGCGGGAGCGCGGCCTGCGCTGCAGCCGTTCCCGCGTGAATGCACTTGGGGCGAAGGGGTAGTAAAGGCGGCGGGGAAGCCCGTCGTGCACGATGATGTCCGCCAATGCGAAATCGGCGCGTCGGAGCTTCCTCTGGCCGGTCCCTGCCGCGTATATGCGGGAGAGGAGCTTGCAGACGGCATCTATCTCGCCGTCCGCGGAACGAAGCTTGCCGAGAAGCTGACAAAGGCGTTTTCGATAGACCTGCCGCAGAAGCGTCAGGGGTATGCGCTCGTCGCCGAAAAAGGACGCATCGCCGTTGTGGGATACGATGCGATCGGTGCGCTTTACGGCGCGATGACGCTTCGTCAGCTGATGGCCGAAGGTGGCACCGTTCCTGCTGTGCGGATCAGCGACTGGCCGGATTATGCCGTTCGCGGACAGATGAAGGTGTGGGGCGGACTGAACCGTTACGGTGAGATTTCGACACGCAAGGCCCAAACGCTTGATGTGGCGGCGGTCAAGGCGGGTCTCGATGAAATGGCCCGGCACAAGCTCAACATCATATCATCGCTCCATTCCTCTTTCGTTTTTCCGAAAGACCCTGCGATCCTCGCCCAGTACCGTGAGATATTCGCATACGCGCGCGAGCGCGGCATCAAGGGGAATTTCGTGATTCCACAGGCCGTGTTCACGCGGCAGTTCCGTCCCGGAAAGGAATATCTGGACGGAAAAGGCAAATGGCCCTGCAATGAGCACCACACGGCGTATTCCGATTACTGGTATTGCTGGAGCATGGATGAAGAGACCGCCAACGCGGCGAGGTGGTGGGCCGGATATCTGCGCAATCTCGGCGCGACGGATGCATGCGTGGTGATACATCCCCGCGATTCCTGCGGCAAGACCGGACGCGATCCGGAAGAGTTCAGCAGACGCTGCGCCAAATGCCGTGCCCGCTATGCCGATGATGAGCGTTGGAAGGCTACGGCGGATCAGCTCAACATCTTTACGCGGGTTCTCAAGGCGGAGCTGCCTGAACTCGATGTCGGAAGCTGCGTCCAGCCCTACACCATTGAAATAATGAAGCGTTTGAAAGAAGATGCGTCATGGAAGCGCGATACGGTCGAGTTCTGGAGCAAAGTGCACCAGTCGCTTGAGGATCCGCGTTTCTATCTGGGCGGCTGGGCCTGCCGCCGCGAATTCCGCGAAGAGTTTTCCCGTCTTGCGCCGAACCGTCCGTACAGATTCGGCGACATATTCGCCGCGAACGCAGGAGTGTTCATGACGTCTGCGCGCCGCTACGGTACGATGTTCGACGGAGGGGACGATGACCGCGTAATGGTCACGGCGACCATCAACGACGGACAATGGGAGTCGATGCTGCTCGCCGCCGAATACCTGTGGAACACGAAAGCCGCAGGACACGAAGATTTCGACGGGAAGATCTGGTACGATCCGCTTACGGACCACACCGGACCCGAGGTTGTGATGAATACGCATCTCCCCGCCATATGCCGTACGTTCTGGGGAGAGAAGATCGCGCCTGCGATGATAGAGTTCCTCTCATGCGGCGTCATGCCGCACTTTCTCGCAAATCCCGAACAGTCGCTCTACTGGTGGAACCGCGTCCGGAAGAACGCGATGTACGACCCGACCGGCGGCTCGATGGGATCCTCTGGAAACAAGGTGGAGCTGCTGCCGATCGCTTATGACGAAAAACTTCTGAACGGCCAGGTTGCCGCGGCGGAAAAGGCATTGAAGGCTTTAGAGAAGGCGCGTGAGTTCATGGACGAAATGCCTGTCGGCAAGCGCATCTATTTCAGCTTCAATCTCCATCGCGCTCCGTACTGGCTTGCGACGGCCCGGGTGCGCGCTTCAATCTTCACAGCGAAGAAAGCCTTGGAGTCGGGTGCTGCAGATGGCGGTCTTCCGTACATAACCGCCGCGCTCGAGACGGCGAAAAGGGATTATGCCGCCGCGGATGCGAATGCAAAGGCTCTCAGAAAGAAGGGCTTTTACGATAACATCAGGTTCATGCCGTACGGGCTGTCGCGAGCGGAGGCGATGAATGCTCTGCAACGTGCCGAACGGGCGGCGATGGCGGGACGCAAGGCTGACGCTGAAGTCGCCGCCGACCGGCGCAGGAACTGCATCGCAGAGGTGGGTGTGCGCGAAGGGCGGAACGTCGACTTCCCGGTCAAGCCTACGGAGAAGTGCGAAGTGTGGAGCGGTGAGCGCATCATCGACAAGCCGACGGTTGTCTCCGGAAAGAATCTCTATGTCAAGCCCGGAACGAAGGTCATGTTCCGGGGGAAGGGTTCGTTGAGCGTGCGGTTCGGTTCATTGTACGCGTCCAATGCGGAATTCACGGCGGACGGCGTATTGCTCGGCGATTTCCGCATTCACATCAAGCGGGCATCGTGCTGGTTTGACAACTGCCGGTTTACCGGAATGAAAAGCGCGGAGCACGTGCGCTGGGGTACGGGCTTCATGCGGGTTCAGAACTCGGCCAACAAGCGCAAGCCGTTTTTCGCCAAACATTGTACCTTTACGGACTGCTCCGCCGTTTCCTTTGAGTTCGGAAACAAGAGTGAGATATCCAATTGCCTTTTCGGAAACGGAGAGAGGGGCGTCTGCGCGTTGCTTTCTCTTGATACGGTTGTCGAGAACTGCGTGTTCCGGAACCTTTCATCGCTCGGCGTGGAACTCCGTCAGGCGGATGCCACAGATGTTGTCGGCAACGTGTTCGAGAGTTGCCCGCACGGTACGCTGTTCAGTCTGAGCAAGGATTGCCGTCTGATCGGAAACAGCTATGACGGCTGCCAGCCGTACAGAACTGCGATGGAGGGCAAAAACAAAACCATAACCAAACCATTGGTTATCAATGAATAGCGTCATGATCTGCAGAACACTTCGTTTTTCGCTTGCAATCTCCTTTTCATCAATCGCCTTTTCACCGAAATCCGGTCTGGCGGATCAGTCTGTAGAATGTCCGCATTGGCTTTCCGTGATTCCCCTTGTCGAGGACGATATAGACGGCATCGCCGATGATGCCGTCGCTCAGGGAGATAAGACGATCATTGATGGAATCGCATGGCTGATGAGGCTGTGTCCTGAAGGCAATCCCGTTGCGGATCTCGCTTCGCAGTATGCGGCGATCTACCGCAAGATTGAGCCGAAAGTGCGGGCACGGTCCAAGGTGAAGCATGGTGTTCTC
>JAGBFY010000369.1 GCA_017936245.1 Kiritimatiellia bacterium | reverse complement strand
GATGGCTGCAATCTGCGATGCCGCGCCTACGTGTGACATTACCGCTTCCGGTGGAGTGTCGTCGCCTCAGGATGTGAAGAACCTCATCGCGCTCGGGAAGCCCAATCTTCGCGCTGCCATCGTCGGCAAGGCTCTTTATGATGGCAGGGTAACGCTTGCCGAAATGAACGCGGCGGCGGAAGGCTGACAGGTCAATCCTGTTTGCAGCGCGATTCCTGGATTCCACTCGCATCACGGTGACGACGAGGCAAATTCCCGCATTTTTGTGAAGCACCACAATGGTTGGAATGTATGACTTGCCGTAGAGGCTGTTTCTTGAGAACGGGCTGTATGTTCAGCGTAGAATATCTGCCTGCAAGATATGGTATAATTAGCAGGTTTTTCTGAAGGAGAGAAGATGGAAGTTGAGACAAACGAATACCGCGAGAACCGTCTCGCGGCAATGGCAGAACTTGAAAAGCTCGGTTTTAGGCCGTATGGACGCGCCTATCCGCACGACGATCTCGCTAAGATTCGCGAGGAATTCGAGGAGGGTAAGGAGGTTTCGGCGGCTGGCCGTCTGCTGATGATCCGTCGCATGGGCAAGATGAACTTTTGCACCATGAACGACGGCACCGACCGTTTTCAGCTGATTTTCAAGCGCGACGAGCTTGATGAGCGTCTATTCGCGGGCTTCAAGCAGCTTCATCTCGGTGACATCATCGGAGTGAAGGGTGTTTCGTTCACGACCCAGCGCGGCGAGAAGTCGATTGTCGTCAAGGAATGGGAGCTCCTCGCCAAGGCGTTAGAACAGCCGCCGGAGAAGTTCCATGGTCTCACCGACCAGGAAGAGCGCTACCGCCGCCGTTATGTGGATCTCATGACGAATGACGAGTCCCGCAACCGTTTCTTTACGCGCTCGAAGATTCTCGCCGAGACGCGCAAGTATCTCTGGAGCAAGGGATTCAACGAGGTTGAAACGCCCATTCTCCAGTCCCAGGCCGGTGGTGCGGCGGCAAAGCCGTTCGAGACTCACTTCAACGCGCTCGACCAGCACATGGTTCTGCGCATCGCGCCGGAGCTCTATCTCAAGCGTCTTATCGTCGGCGGCATGAACAAGGTGTTCGAGCTTGGCAAGGACTTCCGCAACGAAGGCATCGACCGCAGCCACAACCCCGAGTTCACGGTGCTTGAGGTGTACGAGGCGTACGGCGATCGCAAGTCGATGGAGAACATCATCGAAGGTCTCATTCCGCACCTCTGCGACACCGTGATCGGTACGCGCAAGATCGAATACGGGGAAGCTAAGGAGATCATCGACTTCACGCCTCCGTACCGCCGCGTCGCGTATTCCGATCTCGTGAAGGAGAAGATGGGAGACGACTGGTTCGACCTTCCGTTCGAGACTCAGCTTGAAAAGGCGAAGGCCAAGGGCGCGGAGACTGAGACGAATCTTGAGCTCGACGGAATCTCCGACACTCTCATGCTTACGCACGAGGTGTATGACAAGCTCATCGAGAAGAATCTCCGGCAGCCCACGTTCGTGACGCGCCTTCCGCACGAGTTCGTCCCACTCGCCAAGGCCTGCGAGGACGATCCGAAGCTTGTGGATGTTTTCGAATTTGTCGTCGGCGGACGCGAACTCTGCCCCGGATACACGGAGCAGAACAATCCGCTCGAACAGCGCAAGGCTCTCGAGAACCAGGCCGGTGAGGATACCGAGAAGATCGATGAGGACTTCATCTCCGCCCTCGAATGCGGAATGCCGCCGACCGGCGGTCTCGGCATCGGCGTGGACCGTCTCGTGATGCTTCTTACAGGCGTGGACGGCATCCGCGACGTCGTCCTCTTCCCGCAGATGAAGAAGGCCTGAGGCTGCGCAAGTGGCGACAGGACGCTTCATAACGTTCGAAGGCGGAGAAGGGTGCGGTAAGTCCACCCAGATCCGCCTCCTTGCCGAGCGCCTCCGTGCGGCAGGCAAGGAGGTTCTCCTTACCCGTGAACCCGGTGGCACTGCGCTTGCCGAGAAGATACGCTCCCTTGTGCGCGAAGAGTCCGACGATCCGCCGAACTCCCGCGCCGAGACGCTCCTTTTCATCGCAAGCAGGGCACAGGTCGTGGAGAGCGTGATACGTCCCGCTCTCGCTTCCGGCACATGGGTGCTGTGCGACCGGTTCGCGGATTCCACGTTCGCCTATCAGGGCTACGGACGCGGACTTGACCTTGAAGAGCTCAAGCGGATCAATTCATTTGCGACAGGCGGGCTAGAGCCGGACAGGACGATTCTTCTCAACGTATCGCCGGAGGTCTCGGCAAAGCGCATGCGTGCGCGTGAGGCGGCCACGAACACGGATGCGGACCGCATGGAGAAGGCGGGCGACAGCTTCCATTCCCGTCTCAGGCAAGGGTTTCTTGAACTCGCCGCCGCAGAACCGGATAGGTTTTCGGTGATTCAGGCGGATGGAAGCGTCGAGGAGGTTGAGGAGTCAGTATGGAACTCGATTCAGCCCATGCTCTGATTTCAAAGGCCATTGCCGGCGGCAGACCTGCCCACGGCTATCTTGTTGTCGGCGGAATCCGCGGCATGGCGCGAGATCTGGCCATGGCTGTTCTGAGGGATCTCTTTCCGGGAGTGCCGGAAGAGAATTTCAAGACGCATCCCGATATCCACTGGCTCTACCCAGAGAAGAAAACTCGTATCGTGTCCGTGGAGTCCGTGCATACGAAGTTCATCGACCCGATGTCGCAGACGTCATTTGCCGGAGGATGGAAGGTGGGTGTGCTTGTCGGCGCGGACCGTCTGAACGCGGCAGGTGCTAACGCGTTCCTGAAGACGCTGGAAGAGCCGCCGTCCAAGGCTGTGTTCCTGCTGCTTACCGATGCACCTGAACAGCTCCTGCCGACCATCGTCTCACGTTGTCAGCGAATTGACCTTCCCGACGCGCATGAGCATCAGCTGTCGGATCCATGGCGCACGAATGTGCTTGGAATCCTATCCAATCCTGATCTTGCGGACGCAACCGCTGCCGGACTTGTCAAGAAGGCCGTTGCCGCAGAGCGTCTCGCGGAGGTGCTTTCCTCCCTGAAGGATCATGCCGAGAAGGAGGTTTCCACGGAGCTTGCGGCTTCTGCACAGGAAGGGGCGGAGCTTTCCGAGGACGAGGAGAACGCGCTTATATCGTCGCGCTACCGTGAATACCGCAGGGATTTTCTCTTCACGCTTATGGATTTCTTCGCGAAACGCATGCGGGAGAATCCGGGATATCAGACATTCCGCAATGTTGAAGCGGTGGAGGATATGGCTCGTTCCTTCGACCGCAACATGAACGAACTTGCCGTCCTGTCGTTCTTCATGGATCGCGTCCGCTTTTCGTAGGCATTTTGATTCGAGCTTTCGCGAATTCCTTCTTTTGTAGGGGTAATTCCGTGCTCAACAGCCCGAATCGGCTGGATTGCGCGTCAGTCTGCGGAGGAACTGCAAAGCGGTTTTAAACTGCCTGTTTGTGGTATAATATGTACCCGTATGGACGAATCAACTCTATCTAATGTACGCAATATCGGCATTGTCGCCCACATCGACGCGGGCAAGACGACAACGACCGAACGAATCCTTTTCTACACCGGTAAGATCCACAAGCATGGCGATGTGCACGACGGCAACACCACCACGGACTTCATGGTCCAGGAGCGCGAGCGCGGCATCACCATCCAGTCCGCAGCAATCTCCTGCGAGTGGAACGGGCATGCCATCAACATAATCGACACGCCCGGACACGTCGACTTCACAATGGAGGTGGAGCGATCGCTTCGCGTCCTTGACGGTGCGGTGTGCGTATTCTGCGCGGTGGGCGGCGTTCAGCCGCAGTCCGAGACCGTTTGGCGCCAGGCCGACCGCTATGCCGTTCCGCGTGTCGCGTTCGTCAACAAGATGGACCGTATGGGCGCTAATTTCATGCGCGTTGTCGAAGAGCTTCGCGACAAACTGAAGGCTAACGCCGTTCCGGTTGAGCTTCCCATCGGCAAGGAGGAGACTTTTGCAGGTGTGATCGACCTTCTTGAGATGAAGGGGATAATCTACGATGAGAAGACCGACGGCAAGAATTTCACCGTCGGCGAAATCCCGGCAGATCTGAAGGATGACGCCGAACTCGCCCGTGCCGAACTTTGCGAGCGTGTGGCCGATCTCGACGAAGGCGTGATGGAGGCCTATCTCGAAAACGGCGATCTGACGTCGGAGGAGCTCAAGGGGGCGATCCGCCGTCTCGTTGTGTCCAACAAGATTGTGCCGGTTCTCTGCGGTACATCTCTGCGCGACAAGGGCGTTCAGCCTCTTCTTGATGCGGTGACCCGCTACCTGCCCAGTCCTCTGGACCGTCCGCCGGTGACCGCGACCGATTTGAAGAGCGGCGAACCGGTCACGCGTGAACAGCGCGACAACGAGCTTCTCACGTCGCTCGTGTTCAAGATCGCGACGGATCCTTTTGTGGGTCGTCTCTTTTTCGTGCGCGTATATGGCGGAGTTCTGAAGAAGGGTGCCAATGTGTACAATCCGCGCACCAAGAAGCGTGAAAGGGTGATGAAGATCGTCCGTCTCTTTGCGGATGACCAGATTGAGGTCGACCAGCTGACCGCCGGCGACATCGGCGCTCTTGTCGGCTTGAAGGAATCCACCACGGGCGACACTCTTTGCGCCGAGATGAAGCCGTGCTACCTGGAGCGCATCACCGCCCCACAGCCGGTGATGTTCCTCGCCATCGAGCCGAAGTCCGGCGGTGACAAGGATAAGCTCGTCGATTCCATGAAGGCGCTCGCAGCAGAGGATCCGACCTGCCAGTTCCGCGAGGATGAGGAGACGGGGCAGACGATCCTTTCCGGTATGGGCGAGCTTCACCTTGAGATTCTGGTGGATCGTCTCAAACGCGAGTTCAAGGTTGCGGCCAATGTCGGCAAGCCGATGGTATCCTACGCCGAAACCGTCCAGAAACCTGCATCCCTGCCGTTCACCTTCGACCGCGAGCTTGGCGGAAAGCGCCATGCCGTCACCCTTACTGTGGACATCAAGCCGCTTGAACGCGGTGCTGGACGCAAGGTTTCGCTTTCGCGTGACGTCAAGAACTCGCTTCCCGACGCCCGCCTTGCGGAAACGCTTGAACAGGGTCTGCTTGACGGCATCATGACAGGCGTTCTCGCTCGTTACCCGATGACCGATATCGAAGCATCCGTATCCGCCATTGAGATTGTAGATCCTGAGATTTCAGACGAGATCGCTCTTCGCGGAGCGGCGGTCATGGGATTCCGCGAGGCGGCGTTGGCTGCCGATCCGGAGTTCTTGGAGCCGATCATGAAGCTCGAGATCACCACGCCCCCGGAATCCGTCGGAGAAGTTCTTGGAGATCTCAATATGCGTCGCGGCACTGTTCTCGACATGGCCCAGCGCGACGATATGCAGGTTGTCCATGCCCGGGTCCCGATGGCGCAGATGTTCGGTTACGCAACCGCCATCCGTTCTCTCACGAAGGGACGCGCCTCGTACTCGATGGAGCCGAGCGACTTTGCGCTCGTCTCGAAGAGCGTCCGCGAACATCTGCTTTCGCTGTGACGCCCGAGATTGTCATAAACGGACGCGTTCCGTCCTCGTTCGGTTTCGGAAAGCGGGAGCTGAAAGCGGCGGCGGAGTTCTTCGCCGCCCGCTCCAGGGAGCGGATAGGCAATCCGGTATGGTATGAAGTCGTGATACATCTTGTCGATGACGCCGGCTCAGACGAGACTCACCGTGCCATAATGGGCATCGAGGGTGCGACTGACGTCGTCACGCAGGCCTACGATTCCATACCGCCCGAAGAACCGGGTCTGTACGGAGAGCTTTTCGTCAATGTCGATCAGGCGCTCCGCGCCGCGCCTAAAAGGAATGGCTGGAGCGCGGCGAAGGAACTTCTGCTGTATGTCGCGCACGGCATGGATCATCTTTCAGGTGCAGACGACCATTCTGAAAAGGATTACCGCGCAATGCGCCGCCGTGAACTGGGATGGCTACGTGCGCTCCCGTGCGCGTGACAGGAATTTTGCGAAGAAACAATCAATGAAGACAATTGAAAGGGAAACAAAATGAACATGAAAATGGTTTTCAGAATCTTTGCGGGTGCAATGATGATATCTGCTGTGTGTGAGGCTGGCCCTACTCTGCTTCTTGCGGGCGACTCGACCCTCGATGATTATGGACGTAAGCCTCGGCCTCCCTATGCGAGCTGGGGTACTGAACTGGAGAAGTCCATGAAGCCCGGCTGCAAGGTGAACAATTTCGCGAAGAGCGGAGCTTCGACGAAAAGCTTCATCGAGGCCGGTCATTGGGCAAAGCTCATTGCTGCCGTCAAGCCGGGAGATTATGTCGGAATCCAGTTCGGTCACAATGACCAGAAGTGCAATACGAAGTTCTATCTCGAAAAGCGTTTCGCCGCTCCTGACGGACTCTTCAAGGAGAACGTCAGAAAGTTCGTTTCGGAGATTCGTGCAAAGGGAGCCAAGCCGATTCTTATGTCTCCGATTGTGCGCGGCACGTTCGGAAAGGACGGCAAACTCTACGACAATCCTAATAAACGCAAAATTTCCCTTCAGTCCTACCGTACCGCCATGCGTGAACTAAGCGAGGAGCTGAAGGCCGACTATGTGGACATGAAACAGATGACCCGTGATCTCATGAATAAGATCGGCAAGGAGGAGTCTATGAAGTTCTTCGTGATCTCCACCGGTATGATCAAGGGCAAGGACGGCGAACCCTCAAAGGATACAACGCATCCGATTGCAGCGGGCGCTGAGGCTTTCTCCAAACTGTTCATCGACGATGTCAAGGCGCGCAAGCTTGAGATAGCCGAACTTTTCAATTGATGTGATATTGAGTGCGTGACATGAAAAGCAGATGGATGTGGTTTTGCGGTTTCTCGGCGTTGTTCGCCGGGGCGATGGCGTATGTGTTCTGGGGCGTATGGTCGCCGGATGTGACGTTCATCCAGCCTGATTGCGGCATTACCTATCCAGCTGATTTCATGGTCCGGAAATGGCGCGAGTTCTGCGGCGGCGGCTCCCTTGTGCCTTGGGAGTTGCATAAACTGCTGGGTGGTCCGTACGTGTGGCAGGAGCTTCAGTATGCAGTGGCGATGTATCTTGCGGCGCTCGGGGTCGTGTATTACCTCAAGGGACGCGGTCTGCCGCCGCTCGCCTGCTATGGAGCAGGTGCGGCGTATGGTTTCATGGGATACAACTTCACGCTGTTTTCCGCTGGACATCTGGGATGGTTTGAACTTCTGACATGCGCTCCTTTCTGTTTCGGTTTGATAGACCGTTGCATAAGGAAGGGGAAGTGGCTGAACTGGGTGCTCCTCGGCGGTCTGCTAGCATGGGGCGGAGTGCATCAGCCTGACATATGGCTGCTTTTCACGGCGTTTGCGTTTGTCTATGGTCTGTTCCGTCTGCTGCATTCAGCGGTTTTGGAGAAGGATTGCTCCTCTCGTCGCAGGTTCCTCGTGCGGACGCTTCTCGGTGTGCTGGTGACGGCGGTTGTTCTTGTGTCCGCCGGCTGGCCGCAGCTGTACAGCGCGATATTCGTGCAGACTGCCAACCGTGACAAGCAGATCGAGGAGTCGACAGGAGGTGAGAAAAAGTCCTCTGGCGATAATGCGTCTGCGGCGGAGTCGCGTGAGAAACGATATGTGTTCTGCACGAACTGGAGTCTTCCTCCTGACGAGACGCTTGAGTTCTTGATACCCGACATAAAGGGAGCTTCAAGTGATGTGCGTATAACCCCGCGCAACCAGTACCGTGGACGCATCGGGATGCAGGTCGTGCCGGGACGTTGGGCGCCATACCGTCAGCATTCGCTCTACATGGGATTCCTGACAGTCTGTTTTGCTGTGATCGGAATGTTCTGCGTCAGGCGCAGAAGGGATGACGCGGAATGTTCATCGTCTGCCGTTGCGGACAACCGGTCGGAGATTGTGTTCTGGACGGCATCTGCCGCTGTGTTGCTTCTGGTTGCGTTCGGAGGCTTCACGCCGTTCTACCGGCTGGTTTTCATGCTTCCTGCCGGTGACTACATACGCTGTCCGGTGAAATTTGTTCATCTTGTGGAATGGTGCGTGGCCGTGCTTGCCGGGTTCGGTGCGGCATCACTGCTGTCGTTCCGGTTCATGCGCAGGATCCCTGCGGTTGCGACAGCTGTTGTTGCTGCTCTGTTGGTCGCCAATATGTTCAATCTCGTTGCCGAGGACGCCAAGTACTGTGCCGTAGATCCTTCCGACACGATACGTATCGCAATAGCGAAGGAGACGGGAGGGGCGTCACTGGGCTTTGCGATGGACGCGAATTCCAAATGGGGCGAGGATGAGTATCTTCTTGCAGGGGGAACTGCGTTCAGGGACAACAACAGGCTGAAGGAGGCTCTTTCGAAAAGCGCGTACAATCCGGTCTCATTCTGGAATTTTCAAAACGGAAGATTCGTGAAGACATCCCGTGAGCGCGCCGGTTTCGCCTTGCTTAAATGCGCAACGCCTGCTTCTCGGCCTGAAAAAGGTTCGTTAGTGCCATCCGCATCGGCGGTGGTTTCGCTTCTTGCGTCATGCCTGGTCTGCCTTGCCGGTATTTTGAAGCTTGTCTGCATTCGGCGGAATTGAAAGCTTTCCATTGCTGTCGAGGATAACACATCTGGCGAAAACATCAGAAAGGAACAACAGTAGATGAATAAGGTTACAGCTTTTTTTGTGCTTGCGGCAGGAAGTCTGTTTGCAGGGATTGAGATTGCGCCGATCGATGTCTCGGCGGATCGTGTTGAATCGCCTCTTTCAGTGTCGCTTAAGCGGATCGGAACGCTGGCTCCTCGTTCGGTGAAGGATATTGAGGATTCTGCCTGGACTCTCGGATGTGAGACGATCGAGCGCGGTTATGCGGATTTCTGGGCATATGCCGACTATCTTGCGCCTTTGGGCATCAAGACCATCCGCATACAGGCGGGATGGGCGCGCTGTGAGCCAGAGCCAGGTAGGTTCGATTTTGACTGGCTGGACAAGGTGATCGATTACGCCTGTGCGCAGGGCCTCAACGTTCTGCTTGAGACAAGCTATGGCAATCCCGTCTATCCGGGTGCGGGCGGTTGGGATCTTGGCGCCGGATTCCCCACGAGCAAGGAGGGCCTTGAGGCGTGGGACCGCTGGGTCGAAACACTTGCTGCCCGCTACAAGGGCAAGGTGCGCGACTGGGCGATGTGGAATGAACCGGACATCTCCAATCCTGCGCTTCCAGGACATGACATCAAGAAGACTCCGCAGGACATCGCCGTGTTCAACATCCGCACAGCGAAGATCATCCGCAAGGTGATCCCGGATTCGCGCCTTGCCGGACTGTCTCTCGCGACTCTCAGCCCGAAGTTCTTTGAGGACTGCCTTGTCGCAATGGGCGATGACGTGAAGCTTTTTGACTGGTTCATCTACCATGGTTATACGCCAGCTCCGGAATCTGCGTACGATTCCGTGGAAAAGCTAAAGGCTGTCCTTAAAAAATACCACCCCACGGCGAAGATGCGTCAGGGCGAGAATGGATGTCCTTCTGAACTCGCCACAAAGTTTGCTCTATCCGGAATAAGGTGGAGTGAATATTCTCAGGCGAAATGGGATATGCGCCGCATGCTTGGCGACCTTGGACACGATGTTGAGTCGAGCGTATTCACGATCTGCGATTTCAACCACAAAGGACGTGAGATAAACCGCAAGGGGCTTCTGCGAGCAAACAAGACAAAGAAGGTCATATCGGTCAAGCGCGCCTACTACTCCGTGCAGAACGTCGTATCGATATTCGACAGCAGCGTAGTCAGAGTAGCCGACACCGCCTTGACCAATGTTGACTGCTCTGTGGTCAGCTACGAGTACAGGTCGAAAAAGGGCGATCCTCTCTATGTGTTCTGGTCATGCGGCGATACGGAAGCCCGCAGGGACAAGGAGCGCGGCCGCCATGCCGTGGTGAATTACGAACGTTCCGGAGATTCCTTCGAAACCCGTCCAACCGTGTTCACTGTTGCCGGCAATCCAATGAAAAATCCGGTGTGGGTAGATCTTTTTACCGGTCGTGTGTATGAGCTTCCGGCAAAGGATGTCCAGCATGTTGACGGCGAGACGTTCTACATCAACGTCCCTGTTTATGATTCGCCCTGCATCCTTACGGAACGCGCAGCGCTGAATCTGCTCAAATAAACGTCAGGTTGAAGGTTCGTCCACAAATTCGCACAGATCCCAACAGAATGATTTGTGCAGTTTTTCCATCACATAGCAGAGTTGTTCGGTGTTCAGAGTTTCAGCAAATGCTTCTGAAGTGCAATTCCTGCGGCTTCGGCACGGTTGGCGGCGCCGAGCGCCAAAAAGATTGCGGCAAGTTTCCGCTTGGTGGAAATCAAGGACAGCCCGAACTCTGTGGCGATTTCGGTGTTGGAAAGGCCGCGTACCACCGAGCCGAGCATCTTCAGCTGAAGATCCGTAAGTTCCGGCGGCGGTTCCATAAGCAAGGGCTTCAATTCCGATGCGTATGCCGTCTTACCTTGAACTGCTGACCGGACTGCGGCAAGGAGGTTTTCTGGCGGTGCGTCCTTGATCTGTGCGCCTACGGCGCCATTTGCCACAGCGCGGGCGAGGTCGGCGGAGGTCCCGTAAGATGTGAGAATTATGATTTTTGTGTTTGGGTATTCGCAAAGAATCTGCTTTGTCGCATCAGCTCCATTCAACTTTGGCATCATCAGATCCATTATCACGACGTCGGGCTGCAGTTTCCGTACGAGGCGAATGGCTTCTTCACCGTTTTTGGCTTCACCAACGATAGACATGTCCTTCTGGTAGTTGATGAGTGCTTTAAGGCCGATACGGACGATAGAATGGTCGTCGACAAGCAGAAGGGTGATCTTTTCGCTCATAGGATAATCTCCGAAATAGTGACACACGTGCCGCGGCCAGGGGCGGAGTCGATGACAATTGCGCCATTGAGATGTTCGACGCGTTCGTGAATGCCGTCAAGACCAAAGTGTCCTTCTGCGAGTCCGGGGCGGGTTGACGGATCGAATCCTCCGCCGTTGTCAGAAACGGAGAACATAAGCCTGTGTCCGTCGGTCTCGCCATGGATATCCAGTCGGGTGGCGTGACCATGGAGAACGGCATTTGCCGCAAGTTCGCGGATTATGCAAAGTATCGAATGTGCAGTAGTGTCATTAAGTTTCTGTCTTGATACATTGAAGGAGATGATGGTTTTCACATCTCCAACGACCGGAAGAAGCGTCCGGCGGATTGCGGAGTCGAAGTCCTTTTCATCAAGTGTGTTGTCGCGCAGATCGGCGAGGCATCGTTTGAGCTCTGTACGGCTTGAGACGAGCATACGTTCTGCCGTGTCAAGATGTTGGGGTAGAGAGGTTGGATCCGCGTCAAGCGCACTTTTTGCCGTTGCGAGCTGAAACGCGAGTCCAGTCAGGTTTTGGGAGAGTGCGTCATGCAGTTCGACCGCAAGGTTAGTACGCTCGCTTACGCGCAACGCAACGCGTTCTTTTGCAAGCTGTTCGCGCAGGAGTTGATGGCTTTTGCGTTTGACCAAGGTTTGAAGAAAGCGGTTCCAGCCAATGATGGCGATTAGTAGAATGGAAAGGATGAGGATGAGAATAAGAAACCGCTGAGGTGTCCACCAAGGCGGACGAGACAGAACTTCAATGTCCTCAGCGGTTCGCGGAACGATTACAATCCCTGTAGCATGCGGGAAACCTGCGGTCGGTCGCCAGGTTTCCGTTTCGACGATGCAGATCCCGGTGACGGAGATCCGGCATCCGACGGAAGTCTCTTTCAGCGCGTCCTTGGCCGAAGTAAGTTCGATGGAGATTGTGAGGTCGCCATCCTTCAGCGTAAGGATATTTTGAAAACCCCCGATCCTCGGTTGGTCAACAACAAGCCCTTCAATGTGGACAAGCCGTCCGTGGCAGGAGTGATTGATGCGCGGATGACCATGCTCATCTGTTAATAGGTGTGCGATCGATATCTCTTTTGCTTGACTGATTGGATGGCTGCCGGATTCTATAAGACGCCAGTCCGCATCGGTCAGGTTGATTCGGTAGAAGTCTGTTTCAGGCAGTCCAACGACCTCGATTCGATCGCCATAGCGCGGCATTTTATCTGTCGCCAGCGTGACGCATCTGGTCGCATCGTGCATTTCCCGCAGATAGACGCGTCGGTTGGAACG
>JAGBFY010000368.1 GCA_017936245.1 Kiritimatiellia bacterium | reverse complement strand
TCTCGTCGGCCTTTTCGTCGGGGATGTAGATCGGAGTGACTTCGGACGCGCTCTCCATAACAAGCTCGTTCGCCTCGATCTCGATTTCGCCGGTAGGCAGATCGGAGTTGATGGTATCAGGCGTACGGAGCTTTACCTCGCCCGTGACGGTGATTACGGACTCAAGATGAGCCTTCTCAACCTGCGCGAAGAAGCTGCGGCTCGGATGAACCACAATCTGCGTGAGGCCGTAGTGGTCGCGAAGATCCACGAAAAGGATGCCGCCATGGTCGCGAAGACGGTACATCCATCCGGAAAGACGGACTGTCTTGCCCGCGTCGGATGCGCGGAGTTCATTGCATGTATGGGTGCGATAAGGATGCATAACTACTGTATTCCTATTGAAAAATTGAGGTGTTATTATATCATAATTGCGAACAATCTGCCATGTTCAAACCTTAGAATCAAATTTTCGGAAAATCAAAAGTCGATGGTTGATTGCAGAGACAGCAGAAGCGACCGCATTGAATCCCTGGATCCTTCGATACTGCAGAACAGCTACTGCCTTGCGGTGAAAATCGCAGTCGTCGCGTAGTACGGATCGCTCGTGTAGCGGCAACCGAGACGGCGCAGACCGGCCTCGTCGCCAGGTGTCGCCATGTGCGTCATGTGAACCTCGCATCCGCGAAGCTCGTTCAACTTCTCGGCGGCGATCTGCGCGGCGGGATTCGTCGTGCAGGAAATCGCAAGGCCAATCAGCGCCTCATCCATGTTGAGCGAGGTGTATCCGCCTTTCAGGATATCGTGCTTCACATGCGTGATGGACTGGATGATCGTCTGCGCAATAAGCGGAATCTGCTCGGGAATTCCGGCAAGAAGTTTGATTGCGTTAAGCATCATCGCAGCACAAGCATGAAGATCGTCGGAGTTGCGCCCCGTGACAATGCGCCCATCCTTGAGCTGTATCGCCGCACCGGAAACGATGTTGCCGCCAGCCTTGCCCTTTCCGGCGTCCTTCGCCGTCTGAGCCGCCTGACGCGCCGCCTCGACAGGGATACGGTCTTCAGTCTTGAGCTCCAGCTTGCGCATCAGGGCTTCGGCGCGGTTCATCGTATCGCGGTCGACCATGCCGTCCGTAAAGTCGCACTGGAGACGCAGGAAACGCCTGATCACCTCCTGCTTGGAGGCATTGCGCACGAGATTGTCGTCAATGATGCCGAAGCCTATGCGGTTCACGCCCATATCCGTCGGCGACTTGTAGGGACACTCCCCGTTCGTCATCTTCTCCCAGATCGCCTTCAGGAGCGGATACGCATCGACGTCGCGGTTGTAGTTCACCGTGGTCTTGCCATACGCCTGAAGGTGGTAAGGATCGATCATGTTGCTGTCCTTGAGCTCAACAGTTGCCGCCTCGTACGCTACATTCAGCGGATGCTCAAGCGGAAGGTTCCACACGGGGAACGTCTCGAACTTCGCGTATCCCGCCTTGAATCCGCGGCGGTATTCGTGGTAGATCTGCGAAAGGCACGTGGCGAACTTTCCGGAGCCTGGACCAGGCGCGGTGACAACCACTATGTGACGCTGAACCGGAACGTATTCGTTCTTTCCGTACCCGGCCTCGGACACAATGGTCTCAAGGTCGGTGGGATAGCCCTGAGTTACGTAATGGTACCACACACGAATGCCCTGACCTTCAAGGCGTCTGCGGAACTGCTGCGCAGCAATCTCCCCGGTATAACGGGTAATCACGACACCACGTACGAGAAGCCCGAGAGCGGTGAGATCCGCGATGAGCTTCATCGCGTCATCGGCATAGGAGATTCCGAAATCGGCGCGCATCTTCTTGTGTTCGATGTCGCCCGCATAGATGGCCAGGATGA
>JAGBFY010000367.1 GCA_017936245.1 Kiritimatiellia bacterium | reverse complement strand
TGGAAAAAACTCACCGGAGAGAAGCCGCGTCGATACATCGCTCTCGCAAATTTCAGCGGAATGCTGTACCGTCGATACATGAAGGAGCCGGCGGTCAAGGGATCCATCAAGATGCCGCCGGACGCATTCTTCGAGGATATCGAAAGATGCGGCAGGGAGTTTCTCTCAAGATGGAAGACCGAGGGCAGGGCTGAGCTTTTTGTAATCGCCGCCGATGAACCGCGTGTTGAGGATGTGAAGTATGTGGCGCGGCTGTTCCGGTCGTTCAAGAAAGCGGGCTTCAACACGTTCGTCACATCGTGGTCTGCGCGTGAGCCCTCGCTGGAGGCGGAACTGAAGGATTATGTGGACGTGTGGTGCGATCAGTTCTTCGTCACTCCGGAGAAAAGGGCGGCGAGCGGCAAGCGTGAACACTGGTGCTACCCAAACCACAACGTGTTCGAGCTGAAGGATGCGCCTACAATGGCGCGAGGCAGCAGGATGACATGGGGATTCGGTCTATGGAAAATGGGCGACTCCACTCTTGTCCCGTGGGCGTGGAGCTGGAGCATGGATCGGTCGAAGCTGCCGCATCTCGCTCTCGGTACCCAGATAATGAAGCCGGATGGCACTGAGTGGATAGAATGGATATGGGAATCGGTCTTCGCAGGGACGGTGGACGGCGCATACGTCTACACGCTCCAGGACGCGGTGTTCCGGCGCGGCGGTCCGCCCGAGGCGCGGGAGCTGCTTCAGAAACTGTATTCCGAGGTTCCGCCGCAGTCGAAATATCTCGCATCAAACCATTGGCAGGGCGAGCGTTTCGATTCGGTCCGTGCGCTTCTTGCGGACATGATTATCAAAACGTTGGCTTATCCTGAAAAGAACGGCGGGACGTGTCCGTTGGTGCTGCCGGGTCTTAAATGGAACGAGGGATCCGACGGAAGCGCCGACTTCCTCCACAAAGCCGCGAAAGCCGGATGCATCGTGCGTCAGAAACTTTCCGAAAAGCCGATATGGCCGTGTGAGACGGGATGCAAGGTAAAACTGCTGAAGGATGGCGCCTTCCGTGGTACGATAACCATTGACCACGAAACGAGTGGCGACGGCGGACACTACAAGCGCAGTTCTCCCGCCGTCACGGTGGATCTTTCAGGCGGTGAAACGCCTGTGAACCTCAATGATTTCGGTTTCCTGCAATATGACGTCCGGTATCATTCCAACCGTTGCGCGGACGATGCCGGCAAATGGCCACACCTGCTGCTTTTCACAAGCAGGACAAAGGACGGAAAGAGATCCCATTCATCCATAAAACCCAACATCAATCCTGCCGCCGACCAGTGGCACCACTGCATCCATTCACTCTCAGCTCTGAACTTCAACGCCACGGAACGGGCGAATGTGAAAACGCTTCGCTGGATGTTCATGGAACGTGACTACAACCATGGCGACGTGCTTGAGTTTGAAATCAGAAACGCCGAACTTGTCGGGGCGAAGTGTCCGGTGATTTCAGCGTTCTCCGCCCGGACCGCAATTGCTCCGGCCTCGTCTCTGGGCTGGAGAGTCAAGGTATTCGGTCCGATTCCTCCGGATGGGATCAAAGGCCGTCAGGAACTGGTCGGGAAGGACGGAACTGTACTGCATTCGGCGGCGGTTCGCATACGTTGTCCCGATGAATACGGGATGATCGTCCCCCCGGACCCGATTCCCTCCGGAGAATATTCGTTGCGGCTTTCGTTTGACAAGGTGAACGGGCTGCAGGGGCCGGTGGCGGAATGCGCCGTCAGCGTGCTGAATCTTTCGAATTGCGGAAATATCGGTCTGTGAGGTGATCAAATGGGATTATCGGTGTTGGGGC
>JAGBFY010000366.1 GCA_017936245.1 Kiritimatiellia bacterium | reverse complement strand
AGTGTCGATGATTCCACCGACAGCCTGATCAAGCACACGGTGATCGTATGCCTGTAGGCGGATGCGTACTCTTTGCTGTTGCATCTTTTGTTTCTTTCTTTGTTTGTTTCAGTTAACCTGCCCTTCAACGACCGGAATCTTCAGCCGGTCTCACCTTTCGGTCAGTTGCCGACCCGCTCTCACAAAGCGCGTTCTGGTTTTGTCTCCAGACAGTCCCCCTTTCGAGAATATAGCACGATACAGAAAAGCGCCCGCGGCGCTTTTCCCGGCATTCCGCGAGCGTTTTGCTCATCTCATCCGGACGTATCAAATAGCCGTTTTTGCGGCTCAATCTGACCGTATCGCTACTATCTCCCCAAAAAAGGAGCGGCAATTATAGCATATCCAGCCTTAAAATGCAATATACACGAAAAGAAAAACATTTCATGCCTAGCTTGTGTAACAGCGTACACTGAACGCCGCGCACGATGTTGTTCATCTCCAGATCTTTTCCTGCGAAAGGAAAAGCCAGCACGGCAGACCGAGAACGCCAATGTAATAATCATCCAGACATCCTTTGGACGCCTTGAGAAACGAGATTTTCCACACGCCGGAAACTGTATTCGGAGGTGCAAACCATATATCGGAACCATTGACCTCGTCCCTGTCCCACATGCAGACACCTTTCGGATCCTCGACTCTGATCCTGACATATTCGGCTCCGCTGCCACCCATGCCGAACACCGCAAAATTCCTGGATTTTTCAGGCACATATACAAAAAGTTCGCCGGGACGTCCGTTCAACCCCGGAAGTTTCCCCGAGGCTGGGACCGTAAGGGCGACAGGGACGTCAGATCCCGTAAGGTTCAAAGACTGCCCCGATCCCATGCGCACATACATCCTGTAGAACCCTTTCCCCGGGACGCGAAAGGCGATCTCGTGTTCGGTGTCGAACGTCATCGGCGGTTTCGGATATGCGACCTTTCGGCCGTCCATTGTCTCTACACGTATATCGTACTTCTGGAACTTTCTTTTCCATATGCTGCGCAGTATCGCGAGGAATCTCACCGTTCGCGCCGAGTCGGCATACAGAATGTACTCGGAAGCCCCCCTTGCACACACCGAGCGGAATCTGACCATCTGTCCAGGAGCGGAATCCGCTATTCTGGCGGACACCATGTCCGGCACGGGGGAGAAAGCCGCTTTCACTATAGTGCCATCCGACCATGACGGCCGAGGTATCGCGTCCCATCCGCAATCGCCGCCGAGCACATCAAGCTCTCCGCCCTTGGACGGATCCGCCGCCATGCAGTTTTCGAACTTTACAGACAGCGTCTCACCGCCCTCTTTGATGAACTGGCGGCGCGTCGGGTTCTGATCGTCAAACACACAGTTCCTGAAAACGACCGAACCACGAAAACCGTTGATAGGGTCTGAGGTTCTGTTGAATTTCAGAGGATTGCGGTTATCCATGCTCACGCAGTTCTCCACCGTGATCGATATATCCTGGGACAACGAATTCAGACTGCCCACCGAGAAATCAAAGCCAGACCCGTGATTCCCCCGAAGCACGCAGTTGCGCACCGTAATATCCCTGAGCATCTCCGTCGGTCCGTTGGGCTCAAAATCAATGCCGGCCATGGGCGGAGTTCCGCAAGTATCGGCCATTACGCAGTTTTCAATAAGAAGACGATCAGCAGATATCACGCTTATCGCCTGCCTGTTGTGGCGCGTCAAAATCACATTGCGTATCGTTACATCCTCGTTCGTGCGCCTGTGCGCATCTCTGCGCTCTCCGAGATAGATGCCGTCCCCGCCCGAATCGGAGATGCGGAGATTTTCAACCGTCACATTTTTGCAGCTGAGAAGCGACAAGCCCATGCGCCATTCGCTCCAGGCGTATAAAGCCTTGTTGGTGTAGTCCTCAAACCACATCTTCAAGGTTCCGCCGCCCGTCAGCACCACATTCGTCGCAGACGTGAATTTTAGCAGACACTCACCGATTTTATGGTAGGCTCCTCTCTTTGCGCAGAGAACAACTCCTTCGGGAATCACAAAAGTGAGATCCGAACGGCCTTCCAGCGGAAGCGTGTACCATGGCCCTTCCCGCCTGTCGACGACCACCTTCCCGGCCTTCGACGATAGCGCCGCTTTCAAAAAGCGGGTGGAGTCTTCCGCGTCGAACCCCCACCACGACACTTCCGCCTCCTTCAACTCGCCGGACGCCACCTTTGCCACAAGATCCGGTCTCGCCCATTCCTCAGGGTACAGCGTAGCCGAACAAAATACGGCCGCCAGAAGAGCATAGAATCTTTTTGCCAACGAACGCCCTGCAGTGATCGAGGGAAGAACCGCTGCTGCATCTTTTGCTGTCATGTCAGTTCTGTTTCTGTTTGTACATTATGGAATCAGCGGATTATGATGCGCATGTAAATCGGGCGCACCTTCATGGCAACCGTCACCTCGTCGGCTCCGCGATCGATGGTGACAAGTTCATATGAAATACCAGTCCAGGGCGGGCGCAGAGACGGCATCATCGCCAAAACGGCGTCCTGAAGCTCCTTCTTAACCGTTACAAGGCCAACCATCATGGGCGCATCGGATTTCGCAACCTTCGACCAGTCTAACGAAAGAGGCAGTTTCCCATCGAAGGATTCATCAAGAGCAAACGGGGCATCCGTTGATGTATTGCGTATGCCGTACTCGAACAGTTCGGCATTCTCAGGATCGACTGCAAGTTTGAGAGACGCCTTTGAGGCTATCCGCATCTCCGCTCCCGCCACCGCGTCGACGTGCGCGATTTCAACAACGCCTTCAACTACCTCGAAAGCGTTTGAACCTGCGCGCGGGATGTCGGTGATCTCTCCGCCGTCAGTCTCCTCATGCCTCATTGCTCCGCCAAGAACAAGAGTACCGGGGCCTTCCTTCCACATTGTACCGCTAAGCAGAACAGGCCACTGCACATCCAAAACGCTGCTTTGCGTTGTATAGAAGCGCCCCTTTTCAAGAATGTATGCACCTCGGTTCAGGTTTTCCTCCAGTGTAATCCTAGTGCCGTTCGTGACGGAAAGTCTCGCCATATGCGTAAGAGTGAGGGCGCGGGGTTCGAAGGATTCCATCCTTCCGCCAAGATTGCGTCCGTCGTAAACATGCAGCGTGGGATAATGATTGTCAAACGATATGTATTCCGGACGGTATTCAAGCTGAGAAACCGTTATCGACCCCGTAAAATTGGTGTTCAACCCTGTAAGACCGTATTCAGCGCGAGGAGCGCTCGTATTCGACCACCCCTCGAGATGCAAGGAGGCTGCCCCTTCGATCTCACCTTCAACCATCAATGCGGAAGATGAATACGACCTCAGGTTAACGACAGAATTCCTGTCTCGGGACAGCCATATACGATCGGTTACGAGACGAACCGGGAATTGTTTGGCTGTTAGATGAAACTGCCCGACACCGATATCTGCATTCCTGCAGTACAGTATAGGAACCTGAAAAGACTTTTTCTGGATTATCAGCATCCCGCCGTCATCAATAAAAAGAGCATCAGCCGGGAAAACATAATCTTCATAAATCTCATATGTCGTACGCAGCGCCTTATCGGTATAGTAGAGACGGCTGCCATCCGGAACGCCAGGCGCCGCAACCGTTCCCGGCAGCAATCCATCCCTCCAGGCCAATTCGTTTGTGAAGGACGACTGGTTGAGATTTACCTTATCCTCCGATTTTTCTCCCTCTTTGGGCTTTGAAGAAAGCTGATCTATGAAACCGTACGCCTCGACAAACAGCACGCAACGCCCGTTTTCCTCTTCCACCTTCAGAGACACCTTACCTGCCTCCATAAGCATCGCCATGCGCTCAGGGCACACTAGCTCAAAATTCTCCTCGGTGAACGAGGATACCGGCCCTTCGAGAATGGGGAAGCTTTTCTTTCCGGATCCGACAATCACGGTATCCATGTAAATCTGCACCTTGCCGGTGATATCAATCGAATCCGTGGCTTTGATCCTCCAAAGGCTCTCCGCCTTTTCTGATTGATTGAACCACAGACGGGTCCCGGGTGCCATGCTGAGATTCTTTACAGTTATCTCTGTGGAGAAATCATACGCGGAAAGCGACCCTCCGCTACAGACATCTATTGTGGCAGAGCTCGTAGCCGAATCGAGTTTCAGGCACATTCCGAAATCAGTCTCCACATTCTCACATACCGAAGTTACCGTAATCAATCCGTCGTAACCGGAAATGTCCCTGACCATAAATGTGGTGTTTGAAGTGCTGGCTTTGAGAGTTGTATCGCCAAGCTGAGTCGAATACGGTCCAAAAAGCAACCAGGCGGAGGAATCCCCGGAAAGGGAGACATCAAGCTGAACTTTCTTGTTGGTATAGACGATGTTTCCTATATTGAACACAAACGGGTGACCGGATTCATTGCTGAAAACATGCGCTTTCCCGGATATCCTAATGGGATACTTTTCAGAATCCTGACTTTGATTTATCCAGAAAAGTCCATGCTTGAGTTTAAGACCTTCAGCTTCTGGATTAAAATTGAAGACGCCGCCGTCATAGACAACAGTCACGCTCTTTTCATCCGTCCCAAGCTGGAAAGAATTTCCTGTAAAATTCAACACTTTATTATGTGCCAGCATTCTGATACGCAAAGGCTTTCCTCCTCCCGCACCATTGAACACAAGATCGTCGGACGAGGTCGGTTGACCGGATCCTTCCTTATCATCTTTCGTCCAATATGACATATCGGCCAACGCCTTATCACCTTCTCCGGCGTTTCCAAAACTTTCGTTCACATTGGAATACCATACCTCTCCCAACAATGCGGACGCAGACGACATCGCTATGGCTAATATAATGTTTTTCATACGGAGTGCTCCTTCTTCATGTCAGCCAATTCCCAATGCAACAAGTACATTCTCAGCAAAGCCGACAAATACTTTCTTGTTTGATGACCGATTTCAAAATTATAACACAAAACAACTCTGCAAGTAAAGCGAACTAAAACCGAAAATAAAAATTCTCATTCATCCCCCATAAATAAAAGGCAAACCACGTTTTTCTCACCTAAAAAGAGTACGCCGACAACGCCGGCAGCGACACAAACGCCACCGCGCAGTCGAACCCGGCAAGCGTCGAACCGACCAGCTTCCCTGTCCGCTTTTCACCTTCGCCTTTAACCTTCACCTAATTTAAATCACTCATCCACAAATCTGCACTTATTATCACAAATCAATCTGTGATGATCTGTGTGGATTTGTGGACTAACTTCAACTTGCGGCGGTCGCGGGGTGTCCGCCCTACCATTGGGTACGAATCGCGGCGGCATTCGCATTTCAGCGGCGACGCCAGCCGGAAGGCAGGTTCAGGCTTTCGGTTATCTGTCCATCCACCTTACGCCATGAAGCGCGGATGAAGCCTGCCCCTTCCACCGGTATGTCCATGGATATCGAATCAAGCGCAACATCCTTCGGCGGGTCAAACCTCACCGTCCTGTTAACGTAGTCGATCTCCTTGAGACCAAGCACATCCCTGCAATAGACCACAGCCACATGGCTTGCGAACCCATGGTTGCAGCTGGCCGTCGTACCGATGTTCTCCCACAGGGTTCCGGTGAGTTCCGCCATGTACAGGAAGAAACTGCGGGTTTCATCAAGTATCTGGGCGGCAAGACCTTCACGAGAAAGGCACTCAAGGCGCAGATAGTTGCCGATGAACGCATTGGACGGCCAAATCTTAGGATACTTCCCCGTCTCTTTGCGCTTGGGACCAAAATCCTCCACAAGAGTCTTCCACAGTTCCGGATACGTCTTTGGGGTGGCCGTCCTGAAATAGAACGCATAGTACTGGCAGGTTTCGGTGCATTCGCCCGAAAGCTTGAGCGAACCATCCTTCTGCCGGACCGCGTTGTCACAAAACCACTTCCCATTCCAGGACTGCTTGCGTATCGTTTCGCGCACCTTCTCCGCCTCGACGGCCAGATCTGGCATGTTGTACAGACGATTCATCACATCAAGAACTTCTGCCCACGTCATATTTGACGGATAGTTGACGTCCTGCACAAGCTTGTTTGCCTGAGACCACTCCACAAACACCCATTTGGGAAGCTTCTCAAGCAGCCCGTCCTTGTTGCGGAAGGTCTTGAGATATTCGACAAGCTTGACGAGTTTCGGACGGAATGCCTCGATGAGTTTCAGATCACCGCCGCGTTTCTTGAACTCCTCCATCTCAATCACCAGCCACATCGCCCAGTTCGGAATGAAATTCCCGTTGCGGAAATCTGCAGGATAGCACATCGCCAGCATGCCGTCCGGAAGATTGTCGAAACTCTCCGGAAGCACATAGTTCTCTAGGAACATATGCTCGCTTTCAAGCGATCCTGTGAAGAGAAGGCTGGACCTGGACGTAAAGAAACTGTCGCAAAGCCACCCTGCGCGTTCGCGCCCAGGGCAGTCGGTGAACACATCGGCGGCATTCTGCGCATACGTCTCGCGCGCCGCCTCGAATATCTTTCCGAGCGCAGCATCCGAGGACTTGAGCTTCGCAAGACGCGCCTTCGGATTCTTGAAGGTGCGCATGTACGGTGCCGAAATCTCAAACTTGCCGCCTACGGCTACCACGTCCGCATAGCGGAAAGTGTACGGCTCGAACGCCTCTACCGAATACGTTCCGGGCTTGGTGAACTCCCACACTATCACATTTGCGCAGCTGTATCGCGAGGGGCTGACCTCACCCTTCACGAGGACCTCATCGAACTTGAATGCGATCTTTCCCGGCTTCTGACAGCGTACGCGCAACCCCGGGAATCCAGTATCGTTCAACCCGGCATCGAACATCACCGATGCGCCGTCCGCCAGCTGAAACACCTTGCGTTTGCGCAAGGCGTCATCTGCCGGGACGCGATTGCTTGAAACCATCTTTTGCACAAGATCCCAGCTGTTGAACTCAAGCTCCTTCTTCGTGAAGCCGGAACTTCCTGTCGGAGTTCCGGCAATGTCCACAAACCGGATCGGCGGCACCTTGCGCTTCGGGTCAATGACAGTACGGGCGGAGGACACGGGCTTGAACGGGCCGTTCACGCGGAAATCCGCGAACGGAACGCGTCTGGGCAGGAGCCTAACCTTCGGCTGTTCCGCAAGCTCAACAGGATCGAAACCGCCCTTCCCCGTTTTCCAATCGTCGAATCCCGGCTCCAGACGGTACACTTCACTAAAGGTCCGCTGGAAGCTGTAACGCACGGCTTTCTGAATACGAGGAAGCCTTTTCGCCTCGAAGTTTCCGCCCTTCCCGGTGAACGCAACAACCTTATCCCCATGCAATATCTCCGCCTGCAGGAATGAAGGCTGTTTCATATGGTAGAAACTCAGGCAGTTGTAGCCGGCAACCTCGATCGCAATCGTGTTTCTGCCATTCCTTGCAGTGAACGGCAATTCATCAACCCGGAAATATCCACGCGTAGTTCGGGCAGGTCCCCAGCCAATGTGCCGTCCGTTGAGCGTTATGCGGTAGTCGCTGCATCCGGTGACACGCAACAGCATCTTCTCACTCTTTTCCAAATCAAAAGACGCCCTGAACCCATAAAAGAGGTTCATGCCCTTCTCCTGTCCCTTCGGCCACACGGGAACGGCCTTTACGAACGCAGGGGATTCTGCCGCCATCGACGGCATGACAAAAGCACACACGGCAAAAGCCATGTGCGCCACAATCTTCTGGAACATCCTCATCGGAAACATCCTTCTGTTTTGTTTTTGCTGTTACGTTACAGGCGTGCCCGCAGGAACGGAATCGAGCGGTTCCAGCATGCCGCCGTTTACACCAGGCTCACCGGCATAGAGAATCATGCCTTCGGACACGCCCACACTCATCTTGCGGGGAGCAAGATTCGCCACGAACAGCACCTCCTTGCCGACAAGCGCAGCAGGATCCGCATATGAACCGCGTATCCCGCTGAAGATGGTGCGCTTACCAAGAGAGCCGGCATCAAGCTCGAACTTGAGAAGCTTGGAACTTTTCGGCACCGTCTCGCAGGAGATCACCTTGCCGATGCGCAAATCCACCTTCTCAAAATCACCGAACGCAATCTCCGGCTTAAGAGCAGGAACCTCCACAGCGGCGGCGGGTGCAACTTCAACCTTCGCCTTGTTCTTGCTGGCGCGCGATTCGTGCGAGACCTCTCCTGAATCGCCAGGATTGATAGTGGCGGCGGCAATCATAGCCTCAACCTGCTTGCCGTCGATGCGGCTTGCAAGATATTCGTACTCGCCAAGTGCGCAGTTCTCGCGGGCGGCATTGATGGAATCCCACGTCCACTCCGTTTCGCCGAAGAGCTTCATTGCCTTGTCTGCATAGGCGGGGAGTATGGGCTTGAGATAGATTGCGATGATGCGGAACGCATTGAGCGCCGCCGTCAGCGTCACACGCGTAGTTTCGACATCCGTCTTGACCGTTTTCCACGGCTCACGACGGTCAAAGTACTCGTTCGCGGCATCGGCAAGGCGGCATATCTCGACGACAGCCATGTTGAAGCGGCGATCTTCGTAATGCTTCGCAATCGTTTCAGACGCCTCACGACACTTGGCGATAAGGGCGAGACCTTCTTCATCCATAGCTCCGAGACGCCCCTCAAGCTTCTTCTGGAGCATCTGTCCGCCACGGGAAGCGATGTTGGTGATCTTGCCGACAAGATCCGAATTGACGCGCTGGACGAAGTCGGCGAGATTGAGATCCATGTCGTCCGTCGTGCCGCCAAGTTTTGCCGCATAATAGTAGCGCAACGCCTCCGGCGGCAAATGGTTGAGGTACGTACGGGCGTTCACGAACGTCCCCTTGGACTTGGACATCTTCTCGCCATTTACGGTGAGGAAGCCATGCACGAAAACCTTGTTCGGACCCTTGAAACCGGCTGTATGAAGCATTCCCGGCCAGAACAGACAGTGGAAGCGGATGATGTCCTTGCCGATGAAGTGATAAAGCTCTACATTGCCATCCGTACCGTCGCTCGGCCAGTAGTCCTCGATGTTCTTGCCGTTCTTCTCGCACCAGTTCTTGAGAGATGCGATATATCCGATCGGCGCATCGACCCAAACGTAGAAGAACTTGTTCGGATGTCCGGGAATCTCGAAGCCGAAATACGGAGCGTCACGGGAGATGCACCAGCCGCGCAGCGGCTCCTTGAACCATTCGAGAAGCTTGTTGGACACATCACTCGTGGTGTGACCGGGAATCCACTTCTCAAGATATTCGTGCTGCGGTTCAAGTTCGAAATAGAGATGCTCGGAATCACGGACGACCGGCGTCGCGCCGCACGTCGTGCAGACGGGATGGCCAAGCTCCTCTGCGCCATATGTCGCGCCGCACTTGTCGCAGCTGTCGCCGTACTGTCCGGCGGCTCCGCACTTAGGGCATTCACCCTTCACAAAACGGTCAGGGAGGAACATCTGGCACTTCTCGCAGTAAAGCTGCGGAGAAGTCTTACTAGTGACCGCGCCGGACTTCTCCATCGCGGCATAGATGCGTTCGGAAAGATCCTTGTTCTCCGGTGCGTTTGTGGAATGATAGTTGTCGAAAGCAACCTGAAAATCGGTAAAGTCACGCAGATGCTCCGCATGGCTGCGGGCGATGAGCTCTTCAGGGGTGATGCCCTCCTTGCGCGCACGAATCATGATGGGCGTGCCGTGGGTGTCGTCCGCGCAGACATACACGCACTCGTGACCGCGAAGTTTCTGAAAACGCGCCCAAAAATCGGTCTGCAGATACTCCACCAAATGACCGAGATGGATATCCCCGTTCGCATAGGGGAGTGCGCTTGTAACTACTATCTTCCTTTTTTCCGCCATATTTGCCTACTTCCTTGAAATGAAACCATAATTATACCATAGTTCATCCATTGCCGCACAATAGAGCCATAAAGACAATTGTGGTCGTGCGAAAACGCACGACCCTGACATTCTCGAGCACCTGAGCTATGCAAGAAACGGTCAATGGGCAAGTATCCTGTTCTTGGGGATCAATCGCGTTGCAAAATCCGCAGGATGCAGCTCCATGAGCTTCATGAACGGAATCGCATCTTCAACGGAATGGATACCGCTCGCCGTCAGCCGGCAATCCTCGAGATAGGCTCCGCAGCCAAGTTCGCGGCCCAGATCCCGCGCCAACGAACGCACGGACACGCCTTTCGCCACCTTCATCGAAAGCGCAAGCTTCGGAGGAGCGAATTCCGAAATCTCATACCTGTACACATGCACAAGCTTTTCGCGAAGTCCATCACCCTCGGCGGTGCGCACAATCTCGTATCCGGCTTTGCCCGGAATCTTCACCGCCGAGAACTCCGGTGGGGACTGGTAGATGTCGCCGCGAAGCTCCTTCAATGAGGCGTCAAGCCGTTCGCGCGTAACATCGGCGAAATCCTTCTCCGCAACGGGATTTCCAGCCCGGTCACCAGTATCGGTCTCGCGTCCGAGAGCAAGAATCACGGAATACGTCCTGTCGGCGCACATGAGATCGTTGGAGAAACGCGTAGCGTCGCCAAGAAGCAGTATGAACAGCCCCGTCGCAGTCGCGTCAAGCGTACCGCCATGCCCCACTTTCACAAGATTGAATGTGGACTTCACCGCCTTCATCACATCATGTGCGGAAATTCCGACAGGCTTATCGACCAGAATCGCCCCGTCAAGCTCCGCGAGCATTGCTATGTTAGCTAGGTTCGCCATTTTCGACACCCGGAAGCTTGTCAAGAATCGCGAGAACGGCGTCACCCTTCTCGATGGAATGATCGAGTTCAAACCTCAACTGCGGGGTGAACTTCATCCGCACCTCACGGTTTATCGCCTTCTCAAACTCATGCGTGTGGTGGATGAGATGGGAAAGCGCACGCTTCTGCACCTCAGGCTCGCCGAACACGCTCACCTTCACGGTTGCGTTGCGGAGGTTCTTTGCGCAGCGCACCCCAGTCACGGTTATGAGCCCCGCGCCCACTGAATCCGTCTGCATGATGCGGAACATCGCATCCCCTATCACCCGCTTCAGGAGGGAATCCACTCTATCTAATCTATCTACTGCCATTCTTCAGTTCCTTTGCCGCGTATTATACCATTTTACTCCGCAAACGGAATCCTATGAGCATCCTGGACTATCCCCCGTCAGGAGAAATGCTCGACATCGCGTAATCGATTGGATTTCAGGACTCACTAAACAGGGAAATTCTACTTGAACGAATCCAAGCGTTCTATTTCGCGAGCGAGGCGGAGCCGATGCGCCTCCATTGCCGATGTGTCAAACGCAAACTCAGTCATCGCCGATGTGACTGAGTCCGGCACCTGCAAAAGAGGATTTGAGGGCGACAGGCGCTTCAGGATCGAGAAGTATTCGTAGTCCTCCAATCCATCACGCAGATGGGTTATGCGGACGGACCGGACTGGATCTGCGACAACCCCCGCTTTCGTCGCACACTCCTCTGGCGGATACAGGAAGCGACCCTCTCCATTCTGGTCGGGATGCTTGGTCTGTCCGCGCCAGTTGAAAACATCCCATATGAGAACACCGCCCACCTTCTCCTTCCACGTCTGCCACAGCCAAATCCTCAACTCCGGCGCCGGATGGTCAATGAAGTCGCACACATACGGAGATTTCGGATTGTTGCAGACATACCACCACATCATGTCGCCACGCTCGCGCTGGCGCTTCAGCTCCGGCGATGAGAGATACTGTATCTGCGGACACCACAGGTTCACGGCGCCATCCAGATCCCTGAATGCGGAATGCGCAAGCGCCGGCAGCATGCGGCGCAATCCCGGTGCATGCTTAGCAAGGAAGTTGTAGCCAAACTTGACGAGATCGTATTCACTGGCGAGCGGTTCGTCATAGACATAGGCATAGGCCTTGTCCAGCAAGCCCTTCCTCTTCAAAAAGCCTTCCATCGCCGCAAGGTACGCACCGAGACGCTTTTCGTATCGCGGATCGCCCGGCTTAAGCCCCATGAACTCGGGATTCTGCCTCGACGACATGCTGCACTGGCCAAGACCGGGCAGCCAGACCATGAAAGCGTTAAAATGGTACTTGGAGAATACGCGATCAAGTTCTCGTTCCCATTCGCTGAAATCGAACACAGGAACATCGCCGTTCCACGTAACGCGCCAATGCGCAAGGAACGCAGGGAAATACGGCGAAAGATGATTCTCAGACATCGCCTTGAAATACCGTTCCGCCAGATCACGGAACTCAGGCGTATTCTCCTTGATTCCATGAGCCTTCACAATGAGGGAAGGAGAGAGCCCGAACGCGGTCTGGCACGTCATCACATCCGGCAACTCGAAACCGAACACCTCCACATTCAACGGGACCGCGAACTGCCGCCGCACTCCGTTCCTGAATACGACATCAACATCGACAACTCCGCGATACACTCCCTTGCCCGTACCCTTCGGAGGACGCACCGTGATCCAGAACGGCTGGTTCTTCCCCTTTCCGACGGCAACAGCCTCTCCTGCATATGGCAGGAGTTTATCCGGCGTAGCAATCGGCAACCCTCCAAAATCTGTGGGATGCCGCACGTCCACATATCCAATGCGCTTCACATCAACAGCGGACAGGGGAAGGCAGAACCCGGAATCGGCGCACAGCTCCTCTCTCAACCTCACCCTTGCAGATTTTATGTCCTCTTCGGCCCGCACCACAAGCTGAACGGACTCCGCCTCATTCGCGGCGGTGCGCATCAGAAGTCCACGCCCTTTCTTCGTTGGCGCAGGGCGTGTCTGCACAACCTTACGCCCCGAAACCGCCGCCCACAGATTCGCGCCATCGCCAGACGCAAGAAGCGCACCATAGCCTTCATCGTCATAGAAGGATCTCCCAACCTGCGCGAACAGCTTTCCATTCGACTTCTCGACAAAACGCGTTTCACCGAACATTCTAAGCGGCTTGCCGTCCACCATGCCTTTAAGGTTGTAGTGCGCAACCTGAAGCGTACCGTTCGTGCCGCCGACGATTCTCACATATACAGACTCGCACGGAAACATTTCCTTCGGAAGCTCCTTATGGATTGCCGTACGCGCAACGACGGTCCCGACATTGCGCCAGCTTGTCCCATCGGAAGACACTTCCACCGAAACTTCGCCCTTTGCATCCGACCAGTCGCTCGTCCCGACAAACACCTTTGCGCCAAGGAACCTGCGTCCGTCAAGCCTGTGGCAATATACCACCTTCGACCCCGGATTGAACCACCACAGCCTTCCGTTGAAAGGACACTCAAAACGATACAGCGGACGCGCCGGGCTTCGGCCTTCCTGTCCAAAGGGGAAAGAAAAAAGATATTCGTTTCCATCCAGACGCTCACCGCCGCCCAGTTCAAGTCCATTAGACTTAAGATACTCCGCCCTGAGCTGAACAAGCTCTACATCCTTTACTTCGACGCTCCCATTTGGTCTCCACTGTCCGAAATGGAAGCGCGTATGGACAGGCCTTCCGCGAGACGGAACCGCAAACACGCTCTGCCGCCGGCGCCATACGCCATCGCCAGGCTCGCTCCGTCCAAGCGCGACGAACCCCGTTCCGGCAAGGCAGTGCGCAGGATAGTCGGACCTCGCGTAATACGAGAAACCGTAGATGCCGTCAGGTTCGAGAACAGCCACCCCAGGAAGATCCTTGCGGATTTCGGATGACTTGCCGTCATTTTCGATCTTCAACGGGCCACTGAACGAAAGCGCCAGTGCCGACGCATAAAGCAGAACTATGTTCATGAGAAGGTAAACTCGTACACGAAACCCTTGTAGTTCGCGTCCGAAACGTACTGTTTGGCGGTCTTCGAAAACTGGACGCAATACTCTCCATGGAGGTGTCCGCAGATTATGGCCTTCAGAAGCGGCTGCTCTTTGAGCCAGGACAGAAGTTCCTTGCGTCCGCCCCAGCTCCCAGCCCACGGAACCCCCTGAAGATAGCCGTCGTTTATCTTCTCTTTCACGAGTTTTTTCGTGACAACCATTTGCTCTACAAGCTCATCAGTGAAGAACGGCATATGGCAGAGCATAACAACAGGGAGTCCCTTGGCGAACTCTTTCTTGATCTGGTCCATCTGCCAGAACCCCATGTGGTCACTGAAGCCGCCATTGTCGTATTGGACGAAATTGACGCCCCCTATCACACGCGATGCTACAGGTATCGCATTGGGAAGATACGGCGAGAAAAGCCTGCGTCCTGCGGTACGCTCCTCGGCAGTCTTGCCGATCGCTATCGCAGGTCTGCCGGGGCCCCATCCGTGATATTCGTGGTTGCCGACAGAATAGAACCAGTCACGCATGGACAGATCGCGCCTGATCATGTCGAAGTTCGCCTGCGAGGGGAAATCCAGCAGATCGCCTGTATGGAAGAGCGGCGCGTTAAGGTTCTTGGCATGAAGCAACGCCGCCGCAAGACCCGGAATGCCGCCCGCGAATATCTTGCTGCGCGAACCGTACCACTCCATCGACTTTGAATCGAGCTTCTCGAAGTCCTCCGCCGAAACATACGTGAAATGGCTGTCCGTGGCCTGCACAACCTTGAACGGCGCACTCAATCCGATGTTGATGTTTATCTTTCTGAGCTTCATCGCCTCAAGGACGGAATCTGCGAACGCCTTTTCATCTGGCTTCCCGGCAGAAAACACGGGGCGCATAGCGGCCGCAAACACACCCATAAGGCCAAGCTGAACAGCCTCTCTTCTCGTGACCATATCCATTCACCTCCTCACCTGAACACTACAACCGTTCCCGGCCTGTACATGACGATCTTTCCGTTCGAGTATCTGCACTTGTATTTCGCACCCGACTGAACGACACCGTTCACGGAGAGTCCCCAGTTGGAGATATTGTCCAGACCCGTCACATTTTCGCCCGTGATGGACATCTCAAGCGAACCGCTGAACTCGGGCACGTTCACAAGCTCCAGCGTTCCGTTTTCGGGAAGAACCATGTTCGCCAGCGTTCCCGCACCGGTCGTTCCATCGACAACAAGTTTGATGCCGTCGCGCAGTTCGACCGCATCGCCACCGGTGACCGCAAGCCGCGCGCCCGCCGCCACGGAAATCTCGGTCACGTTCGCGAGAACGGTCGGCAGGTCAAGTGCATAACCCAAAATCTTCTTGCCCGTAGTGTGAGTCATAAGATCTTCCGATTTGCAATTAGCGTCACTGTTCCAACCCTCTCCTCCAAACCTCCAAGTAACAGGTTTAGACAAAACTTCGTCTGCTGGAGAGACAAAGTCATCAAGCTCATGCCAATTTACACCATCATAACTTCCATGCAAGGAAAAAGCTCTGGATGCACATATTTTGAAATAATTCCCTTCTCCCCCAGACAGAATATCATAGGAATCCACGCAGGGCGAATCATCCGAAAGACGCATTACGATTGAATACCACGACGTTGGATCATCCGGATAAGCTTGCCTCCAAGTTGACTCTCCATATGGTTGGTATGCCGTACGCCACTGGGTACCAGGAAGATTATCAAACAGATACGCAACCCCTTCGATAGGACAATACCCTTCGTTAAATTTCCCCTTAGATGCGACAGCCACTTCCCCTGTACAGAGATTCATTGCACCTACGGCATCCACCACTATTTCGGAACTATATTTTAAATCACTATTGAGACGAACCCCATCCTCCCCAAAAAGTCCTATTTCTTTATTTGCGGTTTCCCAATTACCTACAGTGCCCTTATGCGTCCACTTGAACCAGGTATACGGAGCTTCATGATGGCGCAGGTTCAGAGTGCCGTCCTTCACCGCAATGGTTCCGGATATCTGATTCGTACCTCCAATGTTCCATGTCCCGGAGCCATCCTTGACAAGCGAAAGAGTCCCGTGCGAATCGCATACGTTGTACAGATAGGCGTTTTCGCCGTCTCCATCGAGCGTCAGGGTCTTTGCGGTGCTGTTCAGCGTCTTCAGGTGTGCAAGACGCAGCTCGCCGCCACCCGAATGGCGGAGCCTCGCGCTTCCCTTCATCGCAAGCGGACGCGTAAAGCACCAACCCTTTGCGTTCCCCGTATATTCAAAAACAGGATCTGCCGAAGCGTCCGTCTCCGACCCGAGTTCAAAAGCATATTGGACACGACGCGAATCCTCCGCTTTCCCAGTGTAGTCTTCAAAGAGTTCATTGGAATAGCCGAGCGAACAGCGAGTGCCCCGCTCCGCTATCGAGTCGTAGCGCAACGTGCCGTCCTCAACGGCTATGACACCCGCCATCTCCGTATTTGCCACATCAGCAAATCTCCATGTACCCGTGCCTTTCTTCGTGAAACGCCAATTGCAGTTTGTGCCGTTGTCCATGTTCTTTTGGATTGGCCCTGCAATTACGCATTCTGCCGCATTGGAACCTGTCAGAACAAATCGTTGATTGTATTTGTCCCCCATTTTGAATGCACCCGTAAACGTGACGCCGCCATTTGCGCCGGCATCGAAATAGTTAGGGCTCTCTCCGTGAAGAAGAACCGCACCGGTCTCCTGATAATATCCAGAGGCGTAAACATACAAGTCCTTGTCGGTAGTTTCACCATTTCCGAGATACAGATAACCCGAACCATGGTTCCTTCGCCACTCACGCACGTCACGATACCCCAAACCGTAGCTGGAATTGTATTTGCCCGCAGACGATTCAGGATCTGCCTTCATTCCAATCTTCTTCAATCCAATCTTCACATTCTCGGATTCATACGTCAAATTCTCACGTATCGCCATTATTCCGCAAAATGTGTTGTTGACGCCGGTCAGGTGGAAATGGGTGCGTCCGTTATTGAGCATGATGTTTCCGGTCAACCGTCCCGCAAATTCATGGCTCCAGTTCCTTCCGCTGCCCAATATCTCAAGGTAGCATGGGTTGGCGCAATCGTTTGTGACGATGCCATCGCCCACGAGTCCGAGCGGAGCGGTCAATGCATGCCCCGCCTTGTTCTCGTCAGAACAGGTAAACAGTGTCGCACCATTCGACACGGCAATGAGATCATAATAGCGCCACGAGTATTGTTTCGCATTTTGCGGTAGCTTCAATATGCCCTCTTCCACGGTTATATCGGTCATGTAGTCATGAGCTCCTGTGCCCGAACCCAGCGTCAAGGCGCCAAGGCCGCGCTTGACAAGTCCGCCCTTATACCAACCGGCGTAATCCCAGGCTCCGTTATAGTTGATCTTCGGATTGAAAGTCGCCTCTTTGCCTTCCGAGACCTTCACCACAAAAAAGCTTGTACGTTCAAGTGGTCGCACACGCTCGAGCCGATTGGCGACCTCAAAATGGGCGGCATTGTCGCAGTCGAGAGTTACGGTGCAGTTTGCCGGAATTGCGAGTTCATCCCCGGCGGACGGCACACATCCCGCCGCCGTTCCGTCCGCGTTTGCATAGCTCGCGGGCGATGCCCAATCCGTTGCTCCCTCCACCCAATAATACTCTGCCGCACCAGCCATCATTGTCGCAACCACACAAAGTGCCGACAACAAACCGCCCTTACCTGAATCAAAAAACTTCATATGCACATCCTTTTCTTGTTTCGCAACTGATTTCACATTCCACTCCTGACACCACGCGTCATCAATAGAATGTGCTTGATGAAAGGGAATTATATCATGTTCCCGCAACCGCGTCAGGAACCAAGACCTATCTGGCCTTGGCTTCGAGGATGCCGTTTTCGAGACGGACTATCTTCGTGCCGTACTCGGCGGAGAGAGTCACGAGCGCCTTCTCGATATCCGCAGAGGCCTTAGCGTCAGCGGGACGAGGAAGCCCGTTGACATCCCAGTCGTGCGCATAGTGAAGCTCGACAGGAAGCATCGTCACACGCACGACCTTGCCGTCCACAACTTCGATCTTGGGGATGACGGAAAGGAAGTTCGCGCGATCCGTATGCAGACCGACCGTGCCGTTCTTCGAACGCGCGGCATGTGCGACCTTGGCGGTCGAATCAAGCGGCACGGAATACTGTTCGCAAAAATCCGGCGGAACGCTCGGCGTGACGCTGTTCTGGAAGACGAAGTCTCCAAGAGAATAGAAGATCGGACAGCCCTTGTGGAATTCGATGCCCTTGAGCTGATGCGTACCGCCGCCGATGACGGCCGTTGCCCCTGAGTCGATCATGGCTCGGCAGAACTCCTCGAAGTAGTAGTCCGGCTCGCAGTAGCGGGTTCCACGGATGTTGTGCGAATGAGCCATCACGACAACGGCGTCGGCTTTGGCGCGCGCGGCGGCGATGTCCGCCTTGAATCGCTTCAGGTCATTGGGGTTGCACCAGGAGGTGCGGCCCTCCTTCTCCGCCTCCTCGAACGCGATGCCGCCGAACACGAACGTTCCGGGGGCGTCAGGCGCGGTGAACCCGGCGGCCTGATTGAGGACGCGCGAACCGTTGATCATCGTAGCGGCGGCTATGTCCTTCAAGATTGCAAGACGCTCCTTCGTCACATAGTACTTCTTATTCACACGAAGCGCGTTCATGCCAGGGCGTCCGGGCGAACGGGATGTAGTGAATCCGGCGCGCGCATCAGGATGGAACGCGGAACTGAGCGAAATGACGGCAACGCGCCCATTCGGGGATTCAATGATAGTCGGAGCGGACGCCTCCTGCATGTCCCTGCCCGTTCCGCAATGCTTGATTCCTGCCTCGTCAAGAACCCTCATCGTGTTGAAGAGAGCCTCCTTGCCGTAGTCGAGAGAGTGGTTGTTCGCACAGCCGCATCCGTTGAATCCGTACGCGAGAAGATCTGGAAGCACCTCCGGATACATGATCGACCACGTGCCGCCGCTCCATGCGGCTGGTGGACACGATCCATCATTGATGACGCACTCGAAGTTGACGAGACGCGCATCGCCCGATGCAATCCATGATTTCATCTCTGGCGCGACGGAATATTTTGCCGGGAAGCGCTGCACCATGAACGCGTCTCCAGCGGAAACGATTGTGAGGGTTTTCTTCTCGCCGAACACGGGCAATATGCACAGGCATATCGCCATGCATGTCGAAAGCATCATGACTGATTTCAGTTTCATTTCTTTGTTTCCTTTCTTTCGTTCATCGCCGCACGAATGTGTCGGAGGGTTGTCTTGATCTCAGAGGAATCCGGAAAGCGTTCAAGCGCACGGACCGCGTTCGTCTCGGCTTCCGCGTACCGTCCGAGGCGAAGCTGAACGATCGCGAGGTTGTTCAGTACCGCAGGCTCGCCCGGAGCACGGACAAGGCACTTCTTGAGATGCATCTCGGCGCGGCCGTACTGCTTCTCGGTGAAATATCCCATGCCAAGCGCGAAATTCGCCTGCACGTCATCAGCGTCAGACTGAACCACCTTCCGAGCATATGAACGCGCAAGCCTAAAATCGGCGCGTTCCAGACCAAGCTTCAGCCCTTCCCTCGGAGTGAGACGCATCCCGTGCTGCTTCCCTATCCAGTCCATCCTGTCCTGAACCTTCTGCCATTCCGGATTGAATCTGTCGAGACGGTCCGCAAGAGAGTTCTCTTTTTCCGACGATTCCGCGTCATTCCTGCCATCTGCCGCATTCGCCCTCATGCGGCACATCCGCGAAAGCCTCCACTGTCCGAACAGGAAAAGCCTTTTCAGTTCAGGATAACAGACATTCATCGGATCGCCTTCTTCATAGAGCTTGAGCATCCGCTCCGAAAGCGACCTTGCCGACCGCGCCCATATTTCCGCCTTCCCTTTTGGGAAGCCCGCTGTGCGGGAAACCAGACCTCCTGCCTCCGGCATCGGCAGATTGTTGCGGCGCCAAAGCTCCAGGCCGACCTGAAGCGCAATGTTTGACACGCAGGGATTCTTCGTCGTCACCCATGTCCGGAGCGCGTCGGCCGCTCCTACCGAAAGCAGCACACGGTCCTCCTCGTTCGTCTCTCCGCGCAGTCGAACCGCGATATCGTATTTACCGGACGTGGACATCATTGAAAGAGCCTTGAGGTCATGTCCGTTCATCTTGGCGATTACCTCCACTGCCGCATCAAGTGCCCCATCCGTGAAGAGCATAGTCGCATCTCCGCACTCGGCGGCTGTCTGCCGGGCAACCTCATTCACTACGGACGTCATTTCACGCACACTGCCGTCGAACCGGAACGGAAGCACGAGCGCAATCGCCACAAACGGTTCAAAGCGCATCAATGGACGCAGCACCTTCACAGACAACCGGAAGGACTTCATCACACGCCATACGAGCGGATCGTCATCATCCGCCGCTTCAGGAAACATTTCACGCAACAGCCGTCCGTAATTGCGGAAATAGACATCGACGGCGAACACACACAGCACAAGCATTACGGCAATCGAAGCACCGAGCATGCACAGGCAAAGCAGATACTGCGACGGCACCGCATTATGCGTCCAACGCCAGAAATGGCAGCTCACGAATCCTGTGGATTGAGAATACGCCACAATTCCAGCGACGGAAAGAAAACAGGCGTACGGAATCGGCAGGAACTTACCGACATCCGTAAGAACCTTCACCCTTGCCGAAGCAATCGTCAGAGGCAGGACCACTATTGCGGCGATCAGGAAGAATCCGAACGGCGAAGCCGCGCCACTTATCACATTCGCATAGTTGAGGAAATACTTCGCCGTCGCCATGAACATCTTGGCATCCGTTTCACCGCCACCGCAGTTTGCCGTGAAGAAGGATATATTGCCTGCTGCAGCCAAGATGAAAAACAGGATGAAGCACCATGCCATCCTGCGTACGGCCACCGTACACAATATCGGATTTGCAAGCGGAGGCAAATCCGAGCTAACCGGATCCCAATTCTTCATCCGGAGATAGAGCCCGCAACACAACGGCGGCAGAACCGCCAACGGAGTTTCCGCCGCCATAAGGCCTGAAAGTCCTCCCAACACAACCAATGATGCGACGCCTGCCCCCCGAATAGACTTCTGGGCAAGTTCAAGAACAAGCATCGAAAACAGAAGCGACAGCATTTCCGGCGAAAGGACGCGCCCCGCGAGCCAAACCGGTTCAGAGCAGACAAACATCACCGTGCACTGAACCAGTATCGTCCGGACGATCCATCTTCCCCAGGCGGAATAGCACATGTTCGTTCGCATAACCACAGGAAGGCACCCTTCCAAAAAGCGGAAGGCCAAGACCGAGAGAATCCCCATCGATATCGGGCCTGCCAACTTTATGCCGGCTATGACCGATGAAACACCGAACCATTTGATTAAAGGCGAAAGCCATCGCTGCCAAAAAAGCGGAAACTCATGCGCCGGCGGACGCAATTTTGCCGCAACTGCGATTTCATCCCAAAGTTCAGGCGGCAGTTCGAGACTGTTCCCCGTAAACCACGCCAACGCCGCCACGCCTGCACCGAGCAGCCATGGAAGCACCCGGTCGAACCAAGTATGGCGGATTGCACTGTCCATCACTAGATCCTACTGCGGCGTCTGCGCAACATCAGAAGTGCTCCGCCGACAAGGAGCATGATGCCGCTGGTCGGTTCCGGCACGACAGTATAGCCAGTCGTTGGCTTCCAGGGCGTTCCGTAGCTTGGAGTGGTTTCATGCCAGTCCGTGATATGCATCTTCGTCTTAAGATCGTTATACGATGCAACTTCGGACTCCATCGAAGTATGGACCCAACCGCCCCCCTGCCAATTTCCGAGCTCGAGTACAAAGCTGTAGGCCGTAAGATCGCCGGCAAGATCGGAAAGGTTTCCGAAAAACATGGCAGGAACCTCCACACCGCCAGCGCCGTCCTCCAGATGAAACACTTTTCCGTTTGAATCCAGCCCGTAAAGGGTGAGATACCCGGAATCCGATCCATTCTGCCAACGGACGCGTGCATCCGTGACTCCAAGATCACCTGCAGTCATCGTAGTGCTGCCGTCGCTGGTTGTGCCCGTAATGCTCTTATAATCGTCCCCGACCATCCACCACAGCACTTCGCCGCCCTCAGCCGCTTCGCACGAAAACGATGCGACGAGTACCGACGTCAAGAGAACTGCTGTTTGT
>JAGBFY010000365.1 GCA_017936245.1 Kiritimatiellia bacterium | reverse complement strand
CCTACTGTATCAATAAGCTCTGGCCTTCCTGCCCCCGGTTGATCCATACTTCTTGCGGTATGCTGCGGCTGAGGTGCGGCAGCGTTTCTGGAAGAAGTGCGCAAAGTACCATGTTGAATTGAAGCCGAGTGCTTCGGCAATGTCGGCTATTGGCATATCTGTGGACCTTAGCAGGTTCTTTGCGCGGGCAAGGCGTATATCCAGCTGGTACTGGTGCGGTGAAGTGCCGGTCTCTTTCGCGAAGATGTGGCGGAATGTGCGGTATGGGATGCCCAATGTCTCGGCAAGATGTTCATAGTCGATTATTCCAGTAGCATGTTCGACAATGAAGCTTTGGGCCTTGTTGACTAGTTCTGTATGCGAGGGTGCCTTTGTGTTGATGTTTAACTCTTCAATAATTGTTGCAATCAACAGCGGGACTTTTGCGGCAATTGAATATGGATTGTCTTTTCCGTTGTCAATAACGTCAGATACTGTTTCGGACAGCAGTTTGTGGAAATGATGCATATACGATACATCCAATACGCCTCCATCAAGTGAAAGACCGGCTCCTTTGACGAGCCTTCCGGCGAGATCTCCGTCGAAACCAATCCAAAGCGTTGTCCAACCTGTGCTTTTCAGCGGCCGATACCTATGCCAGCATCCCGGTGCAATCAGGATAAGTGAACCTTCATTGACCGAATGTCTGCTTTGGCGGAATTCTGCGATGCCGCGTCCTTTTTCAACAAGAATAAACTGCCATTCATTGAGAATCCGTCCCTTGTCCCAGGTGAAAAAGTATTCATCCGGATGGATTGAAGACGGAAATTCAGCGTAGGGTGCAGTCAGACTGTGTCCTATGCATGTGGCATATATGCCCCATGCTTTCTGTGCGTCGTTAACAGGAAAGTATTTGTGTGATAGATTCATGTCTGAAGATGATACCATTCATTGCCAAAAAGTGCAACTTTGCCAAAATGAAGTGTTGCTTCAAAAACATGAGTTGTGATATCTTTGCTCTTGTAAGGGCAAATTATTTTTCACTAGCACTGAAGGAGTTACATGCACATTATTGTGACATTTATTATTTGCATTTCTTTTGCGGTCATGTCGATGGCAGACGTGATGAAGGTTGAACGGCGCAAGCCGCTCACCGCCAATGTCGGCGTGGTGAGCGTGGGTCTAGACACCTACTGGAAGCAGTGCCCAGGTCTTCTTGAGGACCTGATGAAGAAGGAGGATGTCTTTGTAGACAAGCTTAACGCCCATTCCGTAAAGGTGTCGCGTTTCGGAATGTCCGACAATCCGCAGAAGGCGGCATCCATGATCCCGGCGATGAAGGCGGCGGATCTCGATGTCCTTTTCATCGACATGGTGACTTACGCGACAAGTTCCACCTTCGCGCCGTTCGTGCGCGAACTGAAGTGTCCTATTGTGCTGGTCGCGCTCCAGCCTGATTCAAGGCTCAACTACGAAAAGGCGACTATTTACAAACAGCTCTACAACGATGACTTCTGCTCTGTGCCGGAATTCACCGGCGTTGCGGTTCGCTATGGCAGGGCTGTGACTGATGTCATAATCGGTATGCTTACAGGCGATGCGAAAGCCGACGAGGAGATTCGTCAATGGTGCGCGGTTGCGCACGTTCTTCATGACCTCAGGCGTGCGCGCATAGGGCTGATGGGACACGTCCTTGAAGCGATGTACGATATGCAGGTCGATCCCACGGCAGTATGCCGTACCTTCGGCTGTCATGTTGCGTTGTGTGAACCTGATGAGATTCTGACGTTCTACCGGGAGTTGAATGGTGAAGGGTGGCGCGTTGAAGACAACGCGACCCAAGGGGGTGGAGCTGGTAGGGCGGTCTCTCCGAGACCGCCGCAACAAGCCGCCGCCGAAGTAATCGCGATGAAAAAGCGCATTCTCGACTTCTTTGATACGCCCGATCCTGTTTCTGATCCCTGGACTGAAAAGCTCACAGAACGCGACCTTGACGTTGCGGCAAAGGCCGCGGTCGCGCTTGAGAAGTTCATCGAAAAGCGCAACCTCGACGGCTTCGCCTACTACTATGAGGGTGAACCCGGTTCCATGACGCGCGAACTAGTCACGAACTTCATTGTCGGCAATTCTCTCCTCACGGCGGCGGGATTCCCGATGTGCGGCGAGTTCGATCTCAAGAACTGCATTGCGATGATGATATTCGACCGCCTTGATATCGGCGGCAGTTTTGCGGAGTTCCATCCGATAGACTTCGACCGCGATACTGTTCTTGTTGGACACGACGGACCTCATCACCTGAACATCGCCTCGAAGCGTCCGGTCCTCCGTTCGCTCAAGAAGTATCACGGCAAGCCGGGCAAAGGCGCGGGTGTGGAGTTCAGCATCAAGGAAGGGCCTATTACGATGCTCTCCATCGGGCTTAAGGCGGACGGTTCGTTCAAGTTCATCGTCGCGGAAGGCGAGTCGCTCGCAGGGCCGATTCCGGCAACCGGCAACACCAACACGCACGGCAAGTTCCCGCCGGACGTGCGCACATTTCTCAGGAACTGGTCGCTTGAAGGCCCGACGCACCACTTTGCGCTCGGCATCGGCCACCATGCCGCCGAAATCAAGAAACTCGGCCGCGCCCTCGGAATCGAAACGGTAGTCGTAACGGAGGTGAAGTGACTGCAATATATCGAGATTCGCTACTGCCTTCGCAGCCACTCGCGGAAAAACGGGTTGACGAATCTGTAGTCTCCGTCAAACCAATAGAGTATCTGCGCTTTTTCGATCTTGGAGAGAGCCACCTTTACAGAGGAGGCGTTGTAGGTTGCGGAGGCGGAGAGGAACTCCTTGGAGCATACCGCCTTTCCGCCGAGCGTCGCAACGCTTTTGAGGATTCGCGTCTGGTGCGCAGTAAGTTGGCGCATGAATGTCGTGAAATGTTCTTGCTCTCTGGAAAAGACGGAATTGAGGGCACGCTCAATTGTGCTGTTGTCGATGGTATCGTCGGCGGTCGTCTCGTCCCAAATGGCGTCACAAAATTCCTGAATGTATCCAGGCGTGTCGTTTGCGATGCTGGAGATTACGTCGAATGCAGCGCGGTCAAGGCTTCTTCTGCCGATGGCAAATCGGGAGCTTATGAAAGCGAAGAAGTCATCAGGGTCAATCCCCCCTACGGGAAATGCCGCCGCAGAATGGTAGAACGGGCTGGACGGGTGCCAAAACATGTTCGTCATTCTGTTCCGTACGCTTCCAAGAAAGATGTACGGGGTATTGGAGTCCAGCTGTATTCGGGCTCGCATTATGGCAAGGATTCTTTCTCCGTCCTCAAGGTCGAGGATATCCTGGAATTCGTCAAGAACTGCGCAGACTTTGCGTTTTGCCGTCTGAGCGAGGAGCGTGTCAAGAATTGCATCGAGCGTCGTCGGTTCGGAAGCAAGCCTTGCATCAACGGAAAGCGTAGGCGCGCCAGAGGTTGGATCGATGGAGAACGTGGGTTTGAGATAGGCAAACGTTTTGATGGTTTTTGCAAGCCATCCCTCGGAGGATTCAAGCCTTGCAATTGCGGTGAGAAGTCTTTTGCAAAGGTCGGACTGATCGCGTACGCAAAGGAAATCGGCATGGAAAAGGGCGATGCCCTTCATTCCGCGTACGGTCTCAAGCACAAGAGACGTCTTGCCCATTCGTCGCTCACCCTGGATTACGACGTTTTGCCCGGATTTTATGTACTCTCTAAGACGTTTGGCCAATTTAGGTCGCTGGCAGAAGTATTTTCCGTCAACGGCGCATCCATACTTGAAAGGGTTCATTCTTCGGTCCTCTATCGTGTTTGGTGTTGTAGTGTTTTGTATTATACTATTTTACATAACGCCGAACATGATACCACATTTCGGATACAGCCGCAAGTAGGTAAGTTGGCACTAATAATGTTGTTTAATGTTACATACATCAACAGCATTATCGCAATAGGCGGTTCAGTTTGCGGTCGAACGTTACAACCTTGTCTCCAAGCTTATTATTGTACGCGGCAAGCAGACAATCGACAAAATCAAGTTTTGTCATGCCAAAAGTTGATAATGCCGTCTTCAGGACATCCGGGTGTTCTGCTTGAAGTTCATCTACCAGAAACTGCAATCTTGAAGCGAGTTCTTCGCGTGGTACAGAATATACGCCAAGAAGAACATACACGACTTCAGCAAGGACTTCAGGCAGAAGATATGCGCCGTCGCGTATTGACTGTTCGGCAATCTGGAAAAGTGTTTCGTCATCGTGAAGCATATACCGCAACACGACGTTTGCGTCAACGAGCGTTCTCATGTTTGGCCTTCATGGCTAGGGCGAAAGCACCGCTTTCAAGTTTGCGTTTTTCAGGATCGGCATATTTGGCGAACGCACCGCTTGCCGTTGCCCGTTGCGGCAATGAAATGGAAATAGGCATGGAACGTGTCAAGACACATTGCCGGGCGAATATGCGTAGTGCCTCGGCGAATGAAGTGCCAAGCTCACGGAAAAGAATTTCCGCTTCTTGTTTCAGTTCCGTATCCATTCGGAACTGCATGACAGTTGATTTTGTGGCTACCATAGACAATAAAACCTCTCTTTTAAATGATTGCAATTATACTACATTTGTATTACAAATGCAAGGAGGGCTTTGATGTTGCAGAAATTACAAAATCGAAAGATGGCAGCGCTTATTTCGTCGCGTTGCATTGAAGGAGATGCCTTGACGAAAATAAGAATACAGTTCGGAACAATTCTCGCTCTCGGCATTGGCCACCATGCCGCCGAAATCAAGAAACTCGGCCGCGCTCTCGGCATCGAAACCGTTGTCGTCACGGAGGTGAAATAATGTTGCGTAAAGTGATGTTTCTGATGGCCGTAGCATGGGCAACGGCGACTGGCGCGGAAATTGTACGCGACATCCCATATGCACCGGAGAACGGCAGGTTTGGATTGGGTGATTTGTATCTGCCGGACACCGTGGACCTGAACACTCCGGTTGTTCTTCTGATTCACGGAGGCGGGTGGACCGGTCTTGATCGGGAAAGCGTGCGAGGCATAGCGGAGTTCTTCCGGGAGAAGCTCGGCTGCGCGGTCTACAGCATTGAATACCGCCTTGCCCGGAAAGTCGGAAACCGCTGGCCTGCCTGCGGTGACGATTGCATCAAGGCGGCGAATTGGCTGTTCTCCACGGGGTTCCGCAAGCACGCCGGATTCATGCCGAAGAAAATATATATATGCGGAGGTTCCGCTGGAGGTCATCTTGCGCTTTGGACGCTTGTCAATCTGCCGCCTGAAAAAGTTGCAGGATGCATCTCGATTTCGTCGATCGGCGATCCGGTTCCGGATTTCCGTAAACACGCCGGCAGATACCGGAGATTGTTCGGGGAAGGGGTGAAGGAGGATGATCTGGCGGCGATGAATCCCGTTTTGAAAATCAAGGCCGGAACAGCGCCCGTTCTGTGCACCCACGCGACAGAGGACAAGGTGGTGCCGATATCTTCGCATAAGGCATTTGCTCAAGCGTATCGTGCAGCGGGGAACATCTGCGAGTTTTTTGAATATCCATCGAATACATTCAAAGGTCTGACCGGGCATTGCATTTGGGTTCCTGGGTCAAAGCCACACCGTCTTATCCCGGAGATTGAAGCGGAAATTGTTGCATTCATGAAAAAGCGGGCAACTCCATCTGCAAATACGCTTTATGCCAGATTCTTGTCACCACCCGACTCCACAAAGCCGTGGTGCTATTGGTATT
>JAGBFY010000036.1 GCA_017936245.1 Kiritimatiellia bacterium | reverse complement strand
CCGTATGCGGGAAATCCGCACGTACGGTTTGACGAGGGGGAAGCCGCATCGACGGCAACGTCGAGGCGTGGGTATCTACTCTACGTTATGAAATCAACCGTGAAGTCGGACCTTTGTGCAGTAACGGTTTGTATGTTCATTGCGCTTTGTTCATGTCTGGAGGCAAAGACGGTAGCCTGGTGGCACCTCAATGAAGGTGTCAACGGCGAATGTACGGTTAACGGTGAACCTGTCATAAAGAATTCCTGCAATCCTGACACGCTTGCGTTGACGGCTGGTGTGCTCGGTAGCGACAAGAATCTGTCAGATGCGCTTGATGCGTATCTCCCCGTATACACAAATGCGTTTCCCGATTTCGCCACATGGTGCGCTTCGGATGGTTCGAAGGGCGCCGACGGCAGAGGAATGTTCTTCAAACCGGAAAAGACCGATTGCGATACCGGAGCCGGCGGGGTTCTGTACACGGAAGTTACAGACGAGCTGAAGCTTTCAACGTTCACAGTCGAGTTGTTTTTCAAGTCTGCCCATGATTCGACTCCCAAACATTGGTTAAACCTTGTCGTTCTCGGCGGACCGTCAACTTTGGAAGCCTGGGGATTGCGGCTGCTGACGAACGGCAGAGTGCAGTTGCGGAAAGTTAATTCAACGGAAGCAGGCGGAACGAAGAACGAAACAATAGAGTGCAACGTGAACGCCCACGACGGGAAATGGCATCATTTGGCATTCACGTACGATGGCGAGACGAAAACAGGAACGCTTTATTATGATTACGACACAAAATCATCCAAAACGTTTGAACGGGAAATGGAATATGTTGACGGCAGGTATCTGGATATCGGTTCTTTCAGAACGGCAGATTACGGACGGTGGTACGGATGGGTCGATGAGGTGCGGATATCCGATACCGTATTGGGGAAAGATGACTTTATCCGGCCGGCGCAACGCGATTCATTCGTGAAAAAGGCAGCTGCTGTAAGTGAGGTCGATACTGTATTTTTCGCTTCGTTCGACAGTGAGCCTGTCTTGAACGCCGACAGTTTCTTCGGTAAGGTGAACACCACGGCGTACAACATCAACGAATCGACCGGAAGCAGATCTTATGTCGGCAATGTCGCCATGTCAGGCACGGGGAAATGGCCGGCGCTGATGACGGAGGGACTCGGTTTCAATACGTTCCATTCAGGGATTTTTGCGGTAGACAACATGGAAAATCCCGGATATTGGAATTTCTCGACGAACAGCCCCGGGCTTTCCGCTCTGGTAAATATCGATGATCGCATAAAGCTTGAGGATGGCAGTGTCGTTCATGACTTTACGCATGGAAGTTCTACGTTTGAAATGTTCATCAAACTGAAAGACGGATTGGAAAGCAACCCGTATCTTATCTGCCAGCACAAGTCGGGCGGTGCGGGAAGTCTGAGCCTGCGTCTTTTGAGCGACAGGAAAATTAAACTCTCCGTTTTGCCGAAGGATGGCGGGAGTATGGTGGAATGCACCTCCGGCACTTTGACGGCAGATGCGTGGCATCATGTGGCAGTCGTGTTCGATCATGAGAACCGGACGGTCGCATTGTATGTGGATTACAAACTCGCCTCGACTCTCACCGGCATTCTGCCCAATTGTGAAGTTGATGCTGCGCCCAAGTATTCGCCGTATCTGCAGCTTTTCGGCGGTTATGGGGTAAATCATCCTGTTCAATTGGATGGCGGTGCGGATTGTGTACGTCTGACAAAACGAGCTCTCGAGCCGCATGAGTTCCTCAGAAAAAATGCGATTGAGACCGATCCGATCGGACGGACCCGTGCATGGATTTCGTTCGATGAAGATTATCTTGTGAGGCCAAGGACAAACGACATTCCTGCAGGCGCTGTTTCATCTGCCGGGGCGGTGTTTGCCAAGAGTGTCCCGGGCGTGTTGATCGTCGACGGGGATGAGAACGTACTGATGGAGACCAATCGGGCGTCCGTAAAATTTCCGGGTGCGGTTTTCTTCGCCCATAATGTGCTGACCGACTCTGTCGATATGCGCAGCCAGACCCTTGAGTTCTTTGTGAAAATGGACGAGGAGCCTGCGGCTGACTGGATGAATCTGGTCAGGTTCAATGTGGGGGACAGCTCCGCTGCAGATGTTGTGTACAGTGTCAGAT